>JAPKZQ010000005.1 GCA_026393675.1 Acidobacteriota bacterium
CATACAGGTCCCGCTTCTGCTGGAGGTCTCACGACCTCACGCAGGGGACCGCGCTACCCTACTGCTCAGCGGTTCATAGGGGTGGGCTCCTTTCATCCCACGAGGAACACGCCGCTTCACGGCGCACCAAAACGCGCCTTACCGGGAAGTGTCGCCGCGGCGGGGAAAGGGGTCGGACCTGTTTTCGTTGCCGGTCCCGCGAAAATAGGTCCGACCCTTTTTCCCCCCTGTCTTGGCCCTCACGGCTCGTTTTGCAGACTAACGCCCTTCGACTTCGCTCAGGACTTCGCTGTCGGCTTGGTTCGAGGGGCCGCTCCGGAAACCGTCCTCCTGCAGAGATCACCGCGCCCCACTGTAACGTGCGGGCGTGTCAGTCGACCGTCTACTGACTACCGACTATTGACTTCTTGTATCGTCATTCCGGCGAACGCCGGAATCCAGGTTGGGCGCAATCAATCGCGTCTCTACAAGACGGACGGGTTCGGGGGCCTGCCTCTACGACGGACATGTTCGGGTGTAGGGGCAACCCCCTGTGGTTGCCCCGATGTCTGGGCGGGCACAGGGGCCCGCCCCTACTTCTGCGCAGCGCCGAGCACGAAGTTCTCGATCCTCAGCGGCCGCGTCACCGTCCCGAGCACCTTGGTGTCCATGCGGACCAGTTCCGCGTTCTTCAACCATTCGTCGTCCATCCCGGCCGCGCCAGCGGGAATGTCACGTGCGCTGAAGAACAGTTGATGGACTTGCGTCGTGGCGTGCGACATGCCGAAGTACATCGCGTATGCGGCGGATCGGAAACCGCTCAGGGTCCCGAACAGCGCAACCCGGCTCGTTGCGTTTCGCAGAATGAAATCCTGTCGATCGTTGGTATATCGGTACCCGCTGAAATCCTCCAGGTATGTCTGGCGCATGACCACCGTGATGCCTGACGGCGTTCGGCTTACCGATTCAATTGAAGCGACTCCCCGTTGCGAAATCGATATCCTGCTGCCAGCTTTGAGGGGTGCGGCGGCCCCGGCACTGTACCGGTAGGCCAGCATCGTCACGGTCGCGTTAACCCTCGCCGATTGACCGCGGTACCGCTGGAATTGCGCATCCGGAATCTCGAGAACCGCCAGACGATACGGCGTCCATTTGAACGTTGACGGAACGACAAGTTCCGGGTTGCCAAGCGCCTGACGGATGCTCTTATAGGGCTGATCGTCAGCTGTGAGTGGCCTCCGCGCGCTGGAGGGCGGCGACTGGGCCCCAGGCCATCGTCGGGCCCACGTGGCGACCGAATGGTCCTGGAATTCAAGGTCCGACCGAACCTCCACTGGCCTGAACCACATCGCCTCTGGCTCGCCCGACGTAACGACTTCGAACGACACCTGACGCACAAGCGTCATCTTGCCAATCCCGACGACGGCAGCGACGATGAATTGCACCATGTCTCTTGTGACGATGGCCAGCCCCAGTGCCATCAAGGCGATCACCGCCTGCTCGTAACTCGCATTCGAACCGCCGATGCTGGCAGCTCCGAGCTCCAGGCCAAGCAGATACAGCACCACGGTCGCCACAACGCCCGGCAGCACAACAAGCCACAGCAAAGCCGATATCAGCTTGCTGGCGAGAAGCGCGAGCCTGGAGATGGGCCGGGTTCGCCAGAACGTCGTCGTGCCAACGGTCGGATCGGCGTGAACGAGCATCGCGACGATCACGACGGTGGCGACCCAGCGGACCGCGGCCAGGCCGAACGTGACACTTAGACGACCAATCTCGGGAAGGCCGATGTTATCGATGGGACCCAGGTAGAAGATCGTGCCATCGACGAGGAGGAGTACTCCCCACACCGCGAGCGGCACGCGCAGCGCGAGCGCATCAAACCACGCGAGGTGGAGGACTCGCCTCATAGCACACCGCCTGGACGGGATTCGGGGTTAGGGATCAGGGGTTGGGGATTAGGGGTTCGGAAAGGCCGTGTGGCGTGTGATTTCCTGGGATCGCCGGGCTCCAGCCCGGCCCGCGTCGTAGCCACGCTGGAGCGTGGCGATCCCAGGGGATTTGTCTGGCGGCTTCGGCGTGGCAGGCGGGACTTGGGGTTTCGGTTCGGGATTCGGGTTCGGATTCGGAATCCGGCGTTCGGCGCTCCCGCCGAGGATGAAATTGTCAATCGTCAACGGGCGCGTCAGCACCCCGAGCGGCCTGGGCTCGACGAGCACGAGTTCGGCGCCGTCCAGCCACGCCGCGTCCACACTGAAGCGCTGCGCGAATTCGGATGGAACCTGCACCTTCAGCACACCGTGCGTCGTCGTCACCCCAGTGGGCGCAATGCCGGTTGTGGCAGTGAATCCCTTGACGTCGCTCCATGCGACCAGCACGACTGTGTGCCATGCGCGGAGTGTGAGGTACTGATAGGCGGCCGCCGCCAGGCCGCCGGTAATCACGGCGACGGCATAAACGGTCGGTTGGCCGCCCCGCAGGGTGTCGCCAACCGATGGCCATGCCAGCGTCAGCACGGGCAGGAGCAGGAGGTTGAACACCGACACCAGCGTCACGCCTGCAATCCCGGCCACGACGACCTGGCCGATGTTGGCGGTGACGAGGGCCGCCATGACACCCATGGCCAGGATCACGGCCTGCTCGAGGCCGATCAACCCGCCACCCGCGAGGGCATCAAGCGGGCTCATGCCAAGCCAGAACAGCACGGCCGCCATGACGACGACTGGGGCCACAACGAGCCAGAGGACCGCCGAGAGCAGTTTGGCCGTGAACCGCAGGCCGCGCGGGATCGGACACGTCATCCAGAACGCCGTGGTGCCGACCAGCGAATCCGACTGCACCAGCAGCGCCGCCACCACGGTGGTCCAGCCGAAACGCACAAGCTCGATCCCAAAGTCGTAACTGACGCGGGTGGAGGACCTGCCGAAACCCTCGGGGCCGGCGACGAAGAGCGCCGCCTGCGCCAGCAGCACCAGTCCCCACACGGCCAGCAACTCGCGCTGGGCCCGGAGGTCGGCCCCCATCACGTTGCGGATGAGCCTCCACGCGTTTACACGCGCTTCTCCGGCTGGCGAAACGACCGGGCCAGCGTGATGAAGATCTGTCGAAGCGACATCGGGGATGCGGTGATATCCAGCGCGGCGGGCAGCACGGCGCGTACTTTGGGCCCGATGTCAGCATCGGCGAATGCGCTCTCGACGAACCGGATGGTGCGGCCGGCGGTGGGACAGATGCTGGGTTTCGATGGCATACTGCATGGCGACTCCGACTTACCGGGCCGGCCGGTTCAGGCGATTCCAGTGCTCGATGACCGCGTCCACCACGTCCTGCACGTCGAGCCCCAGATGGCGGGCGTCCACGGCGAGCCGCTCGACGTCCTCGCGAAGAAGCAAACGCCGCTCCTCCGAAGACGAGGCGCCGCGCTCGGCGACAAACGTGCCGATGCCGGGCCGGACATCGAGCATGGTGTCGCCGACCAGCGTGGCCACCACCTTGTGCGCGGTGTTCGGGTTGATACGCAGTTCCCTGCTGAGGGTGCGAACCGACGGGAACTCGTCGCCAGGTTTCAAGCGGCCCGACACGATGGCCCGCTTGACGGCAAAGACGACCTGTTCGTGAACCGAGAGGCCGGGACGCAGGGTGACAGTGAACGGCAACACGATGGTGTACTAGATACACTAGTACAGCTAGGACAGTCAAGGGGATTCAGGATTAGGGCTTGGGGATTCGGCGTCCCGGATTCGGGGTTCGGAAAGGTAACGCGGCGATTCGCGGAGCGGCCCCTCGAACCAAGCCGACAGCGTCAGTTCGGCAAAACGTGCCGATAGGGCCAGGACGGGTTGCGCGAATAGCGCGATCGTCAGGACGGCGACGCGCCCCGGTAAGGCATGTTTTGCCGGCTTGCGTGAGCGGGGACGCGAAGCGAAACGCCACGTCACCGCTCACCGGCCCGCGTGATACACCACCGCCGGCGTTCAGTCTCGGGAGCTGTTGAGAGGATCGTATGAACCACAAAGTGCGCACGCTGGTTGGAATCATTGTTGTTGGACTGGTGTTTGCGGCTGCGGCCCTGGCCCAGACCGGGCCGACGGTCGACCAATTGATCAATCTCAAGCGCGCAGGCTCGCCCACCATCTCGCCGGATGGCACACTCGTGGCCTACACCGTGCGCGAGCCCGACTGGGACGCCAACACGTACAAGACCGAAATCTGGCTCGTCGACGTCGCAACTGCGAAGGCGCGTCAGTTGACCAACAGCAAGAAGTCCAGCGGCGCGCCAGAGTGGTCGCCTGATGGGAAGAAACTCGCATTCACGTCCGATCGGTCCGACAAACAGCAGATCTGGCTCATCAGCCCGGAGGCCGGCGAGGCCGAGGCGCTGACGTCCGAAGAGGACGGCGTGGGTGGCAGCTTCGCCTGGTCGCCCGACGGCAAGCAGATCGCCTACACGAAAGCTGATCCGAAGTCTGATGCCCTCAAGGACCGCGACAAGAAGTACGGCGAGTTCGAGATCGTGGACCTCGATCAACGCCTGTCGCATCTCTGGGTGATTGACCTCGACACGAAGAAGACGCGGCGCCTCACCCAGGGCGCCTTCACCGTCGGCAGCTTTTCCTGGTCGCCCGACGGCAAGGACATCGCCTTCGATCACACCATCAATCCAGACCCGTCAAGCGGCGGCACCGCGGACATCTCGATTGTGACCGTGGCCGACGCGAAGATCCGGCCGCTCGTGACGCAGGCGGGCCCGGACAATCGGCCGGTCTGGTCGCCCGATGGCAAGCAGATCGCGTTCGCGACCTCGATGGCCAACCCGTTCAACTACTTCACGAACAGTCACGTCGCCGTGATACCGGCCGCGGGCGGCGCCATTCAGGATCTGACGAAGGCCTTTGACGAGAGCATCGGCCCGAGCGCATGGAAGAAGGACGGGATCTACTTCACGGCGTCCCAGCACACCTGGGCCTACCTCTATCGCCTCGATCCGGCCACGCAGAAGACCACGAAGCTCACGCCTGGCACGGAGTGGATCGTTTCGAGCGTTACCTTCACGCCAGACCTCGTGACGGTCTCTTTCATGGGTTCCGGGCCGAAGCAATTCCCGGAAGTCTTCGTGGCGCCGCTCGCGACGATGGCGCCGAAGAAACTGACGGACATGGCGGCGCAGGTCGCGTCATGGCCGCAGCCCACGCATGAGGTCATCACATGGAAGAGCCAGGATGGCGCCGTCATCGAAGGCGTGCTCCACAAACCAGCCAACGTCCAGGCCGGCAAGCGCTATCCCCTGCTGGTGGTCATACATGGCGGCCCAACCGGCACCTCGCGCCCGGTGCCATTTGGTTCGACGACGACGTATCCGATTGATATCTGGCTGAACAAGGGCGCGATCGTGCTGGAGCCGAACTACCGCGGCAGCGCGGGGTACGGCGAAGCGTTCCGGTCGCTGAATGTGCGCAACCTCGGGATTGGCGACGCATGGGACGTCATCTCCGGCATCGACTATCTCGTGGCGGCGGGCCTGGCCGACAACGACAAGGTCGGCACGATGGGCTGGAGCCAGGGCGGCTACATCTCGGCGTTTCTGACGACGCACGACAGCGGACGGTTCAAGGCGGTATCGGTGGGCGCGGGGATCTCGGATTGGATGACGTACTACGTCAACACCGACATCCACCCGTTCACGCGGCAGTACCTCAAGGCCACGCCCTGGGACGATCCGAAGATCTACGCGGACACGTCGCCCATCACGTACATCAAGAAAGCCAAGGCGCCGACGCTCATTCAACACGGCGAACTCGACAAGCGCGTGCCGATTCCCAACGCCTACGAGCTCTACCGGGGTCTTCTCGACCAGGGCGTTCCGGCGAAGCTCATCGTCTACAAGGGTTTCGGCCACGGGCTGACAAAACCCAAGGCGCACCGCGCCGCCATGGAGCACAACATCGAGTGGTTCGGCCGGTACATCTGGGGCGAGAAGAAGGACGCGGCACCAGGCGCCACTCCCGCCGCCGCGCAGAAAGCGGCGAAGGTCCAGGACTTTCCGGGCGTCACCAACTTCGCACCCGTCGACGACACCTTCGCGTGCGGCGGAGCCATGAAGCCCGAAGCGGCCGACGAGCTGAAGAAGCGCGGTTACAAGGCCGTCGTCAACTTCCGGCCGATAGACGAGGAGGGTGCCAACGTCGCGCAGGAGAAGGACGCCGTCGAGAAGGCCGGCCTGAAGTTCATCCACGTGCCCTTCCGGCGAACGGATGCGAACATCCAACCGGCTGTCGAGGCGTTTCTGGCGGCCGTGAAAGATCCGGCGAACCGGCCGATGCTGTTTCACTGCTCGGGTGGAGTCCGGGCCTCCGCGATGTGGTTCTTCAAGCGCGTGCTCGCCGACGGCTGGACCATCGAGAAAGCGCTGCCTGAGGCCGAATCGATCGGCCTCACGTCGGCAGCCGTCAAGCAGTGGGCAGTGGACTACGTCAAAGCCGCGCTGGCAAAATGAGACTGACTTACTGGGGACTATCGGGCCCTCGCCTCCGTTGTCGGCGACTAGGCTAGACACTTGGGGGCCAGGCCCCTTTTCTCACTCCATTCTCATTTTCGTCCGTCAAACGAAAGCGACTGCACGAGCGTGTCGAGTTCGCTCTGCAGCGCTTTCCGTTTGGCCTCGCGATCAGCGATTTCGCGTTTGATCAGATCGAGCCGTGTTTCCTGCTCGTCCAACTGCCGCGTATACCGCGTGACCAGGTTCTTCTCTTCCGCGCTGCCCTTGAGCGCCTTCAGGTTCTCGCGCAGCCGCTCCTGATCTTTGAAGATTTGGCCTGTCTCGCTGTTGCGTGCATTGATCTCGGAGGCCACTGCCGCGATCTCGCCCTTCTTGGCCATCACGGCCCGTAACGCCTGCTCCGCCTCAGACGTGAGCGTGCGCTGGCTGACAAACTGGGTGAGTTGATCGTCGGTGACGGCCGACACCTGATAGGTCAATTCCACTGGGCGCACTTCTTCGACCGCGAGCGTCGCCGTGGATTTCGCCGCGAGCGGCACCCGGAACCGATAGACGCTGGGTGCGGTTTCGTCCGGCTTCGTCGTGCTGACCAGCTTCCAACCGGCCCGGTTCGGATGTTCGATCACGAGCATCCGGGCTTTCGCGTCCTGGTTGCGCACGGTGTAGGTGCGCTTGTCGCGGTACTCGCGCTGGAAGATCATGACGCCCTTCGCAATGCGTACGCTGCTGACGCGCTCGGGCCCGGCAGGATCCTGTTTCCAGTCGACGAGCAGGGCGAGGTCGGCTGCGTATGACAACAGACGCTTCTCGCCCGGCTTGACGGCATCCATCAACCCCTCGCCGGTGAAGGTGGCGTCCTCAAGGACCGAGAAGCTCCCCCCGTCCAGCGTGTAGGGCGTCGAGTTCGTCACCCACAGGGCACTGCGAGGCCGCTGCGACGTGGATGCGTTCCACACCGACACGCGTTCGGCCTCGACCTGCGCCGATACGATCGGGACCAGCGCCGACTGGTTCTTGCGGATTGTCACGGGTTCCTTGAGTCGGTATTCGAACAGATCGCCCAGTTCACGACCCTGCACGCCGCTTCCAACGATTTCGGCATTCGCGTAGAACGTGTCCACCACGACCGACTCGGCCACTCCACCGACGACCCCACCCACGACGCCACCCACGACCCCACCACCGCCGCCGCCCGCGCCCCCGCCTGCACCGCGCATCGCACGGGACACCGGCATTGGCGATGACGGCGCCATCATCGGAGCCGCGTCGGTCTTCGCGTCTGGTGACAGCGCTGCATCGTGCGTCTGTGGCGTCAACTGCGCGGCCGACGGCAGCGGGATCACTGGTCTCCGCCCGTAGAACGGCTGCGACAACGGCTGGATGAACGACTGCGGCGAGCCCGCAACCAGCGAGAGTTCGACGTTGGTCCAATCCTCGCCAATCGTGTTGTCGACAATCGCCCAGCCTTGGAGCAGCGGCTTGTCGCCGGCCTTCGAGGGGAGCACGAGGCGATACGTGCTCTTCCAGATCGGCACCTCGCTGATGTAGCTCACGTACAGTTGCCGCTCACCCACGCCAGAGGTCGCAATCGACATCCTCCGCAGGTCTTTCTGCCGCGTGGACGACACGATGTCGAGGTACCGGCGGATATCGCCCCGCAGGTCGCCCTCGAGCACCCGCACCGAGAGTCGCGATGTGACGTCAAAGCTCTTGATCTCTCCGGTGTCGGTCACAATCGCCAATTCGCGCGCGTCGACCTGCTTGTCGCCCTCGCCACGTGTTCGCTGCTCGACCGCCAGGATGCGGCCCGTCACCGAGCCAGCAGCACCCAGCACTTCGACTTTCGCCCCGCGCAGCGCGGAGAGCACCGCGAGAAGCGTAGTCTCCTCACCGAGCGGGAGCGACAACGCACCCAGTTTCCGGTTGGCCGGGTCATTGGTGTTGAAGCTGACGCCGGTGACTCTCCCGTTGCCAAGATCGACAGTCGTGAGCGACATGAGGACGTCGTTCAACTGACCGCTCGTGAAATCGATGGTCACCTGCTCGGTGCCGCGCACGCGGCCGAGGTGTTCGAAAAACCCGACACCGTTCTTGTAAAGCACCACGCGTTTGATGGGCAGCCTTGCCGACGCGCTGTCGAGCATGCCCGTCAGCACGGGCCCGCCGACCAGCGGCGCCGCAGCCGGGGGCGGACTCTTCGGCGGGGCGGTCTGGGCCTGCTGCGCCAGGCCGGGGATCTGGGTCAGAAGGGCAACGACACACGTGACGGGCAGCAACAATCGCATGAATCCCTCCAAGCGTATTAGACACCGCTGAGGAAAAGGGGTCGGACCTAATCTCAATCACTCCGTGCTCGTCATGCCACGTGGCAGATCTTGAAAATGGGTCCGACCCCATTTTCTGCTAGAACTCGACCCGCAGACCTCCAACGTATGTCCGGCCCCACTGGTAGGTCGGCTTCGGACCGCGGAGCGTCCGGCTCCACTGATAGACGAGCAGGTTGTCGCGGTTGTAGAGGTTGTCGACCTCGAAGTAGAGGATCGTCGATGCCCGTCCGCGCGCGAAGGTCTTGTCGACGCGAACATCCAGACGATGGTACGGCGGGTACTCGACGGCATTGATCTGCGTGAGATCAAAAACGGCTCTACCCACCTTGATCGAGGCCTTCGGATCAAACGGCGTGTACGGATGGCCGCTCACGTAGCGCCACCTCAGGCTGGCAGCCCAGTTACCCGGATACGTGTAAATCAGCTCCAGCCGGGCCTGATTGCGAAGCTCGTGCTGGGCTCGCCGCCAGACGTTGTCGAGCCCCATCTGGGACACGCGCCAGTACGAGTAGTTGGCGACAGCCTGGAGGTGGCTGCCGAGGCTCGCCGACACCACGGTATCGACGCCTCGCGCATGGACCCTGCCGCCGCTCGTCAACTGTCCGACAAATGGCGATTCGAAATCCGCAGCCGCGTCAACCAGCACATGTCCGGGCGCCAGACTGTCAATCGGGTAGTTGCGGTATTGCTTGTCGAATCCCTCGATACCGAGATGAATCCCCTGACGCACTTCGAGATCAACGCCCCCGCCACCCTGGATCGATCCGATGGGCACGAGCGACACGTTTTGCGGAGCGCTCGCCATCCAGATATAGGGCACGGCCTGCCGATACACGCCCCAGTAGCCGACAAGCCTCGCCCGGCTGCCGAGCAGGTAGTCGGCCTTGACGCGGGGGCTTCCCGTCGTGATCATCGACGCGCCCCACCTGTCGATGCGCACACCTGCCGACACCCGGCCCCGACCGACGAGCGGCAGCGTCGACTCGACGTACCCGGCGACATCGGCGAACGAATGCCGGCTCTTCGCCGAAATGTTCTCCTTGGCTGGTGAATAGGGCGTCCAGACCCCGTACGCGAGCAGCTCATAGTCAAACGTGAAGGCCTTGACGGCCACGCCCGCCAGCACGTCGCCAAACCACGTGTGTCGCCGCCGAAGGTCGGCTCTGAACCTGATGTCGACATCACGCCCGCGATCGAGTCCATCGACCACGGTCCCATTCCAGGACGTCGCGTCGAGCTCGCTTGTGCCAATACTCGCAACCACGGTCGACGCGGTCGTGGCCGACCAGGTCGAGTCGAATCTCACACCTGCCAGACCCACCCACTCCGAACCGTTGATCCGGTCGGTGCCCCCGTTGTAGTCCTCGATGTCGACCGAGTCGTTGGCTCCGATGCCGAGGAACTTGACCGTGTGCCTGTCGCCGACCCTGCGTTCAACGCGCACCAGCGCGTCGGCGTACTTCGGGACGACCTGCGATCCCTGCTCGTGAAACGTCAGCTCAAGCAGGCTGCGCCGCGCGGAAACGACCCACGACCCCTTGTTGTCGCCGAACGGCCGCTCGATCTCCCCCATCGCCCCGCCAACGCCAAAGCCAAACATGCCGTGCGTGCGGTCGGGCCTGGCTGGCCGCAGCGAGATGTCGGCGACCGATGACATCCGTTCGCCGAACGAGGCGGAAAACCCGCCAGCCTCGATCGTGCCGACATCAATGAGCCACGGCGGAATCATCGACAGGCCGCCGCCGGTGCCGCCCTGCGCGCCGAAGTGATTCGGATTCGGCACGTCGAACCCGTCGATGCGCGTCTGGTTTTCGATCGCGCCTCCCCCGCGCACGAGCAGGTCGTTGCGGTTGTCCTGCGAAGCCGCCACACCCGGCTGCGACTGAAAGGCGCGGAACACATCCTCGAGGGCGCCAGGCGCGGTCGCAATCGCCGCCCCGGTCAGCACTGGTGCGGCAGGATTGGTGATGGGTGTCGCATCGGGCAACCGTGGAGCGGCGCCCCTGGCCTCGGCCCGCATCGCCAACCGATACGCGACCTCAACGGTGACCGCGCACGGCGTTCCCGCGAGTTCAACGCGGAGCGGTGGCGATTCGGCGAAGCCTGGCGCCGAGGCGGCCAGCAGGTACGAGCCCTGCGCGAGGTTCAGGAGTTCAAAGCGACCATCAGGACTGGTCGTCGTCGACGAAACGACCTTGTCGTCTTGTCGCACCACGACCTGGACGCCCGCCACACCAGCGCGCGAGGCTGGATCGACGACCGTGCCGGACATGCGGCACGGACCCGCGGTCTGTGAACCCGCATGTAGCAGGAGAGTGAAACCGAGAATACCAATCGCGCTTGCTGGCATTATCGGAGCGTCTTCCTTGACCGCATGGTCGCCAGCGTGAGCACAATCAACCCCCACGCCAGCATCATCAGCGCGTCCGGCCAGAACGATTCCAGGCCGACACCCTTCAGAAAGATTCCGCGGACGATGACCAGGAAGTACCTGAGCGGGATCAGATAGGTGAGCGGCTGGATGATCTCGGGCATGTTCTCGATCGGGAAGATGAACCCGGACAGATAGATCATCGGAACCATGAAGAAGAACACGGCCGTCATCATGGCCTGTTGCTGCGTACTCGAAATGGTCGAGACAAACAGCCCGAGGCTCAGCGTGCACAAGAGGTAGACCAGCGACAACCCGAACAGCAGCGGAAAACTGCCGCGCAGCGGAATCTGAAACCACAGCACGGCCACGCCCACGACCAGAAACACCTGGATCACGCCAATCAGCCCGAATGGCAGCAGTTTGCCAACCGTCAACTCCCACCGGCGAAGCGGTGTGACGTTGAGTTGCTCCAGCGTGCCGAACTCCTTCTCGCGCACAATGGCCACCGCGCCAAGCACGGCGGTCGTGATCATCAACAGCAACGCCAGCACGCCCGGCACCATGAAGTGCTGACTGAGCAGTTGCGGATTGAACCAGACACGCGTGCGCGCCTCCAGTCGGCCGATAGGCCGCACTTGCCCCCCAGCGCCCAATCGCGCCAGCGCGACATCGACGGCCTTCTCCGCGATCAGGCTGGTGGCGTAGGCCAACCCGACCGTTGTCGAATTCGAATCGGTCCCATCGGCAATCACCTGGACGGTCACTGGCGTGCCGTCGGCAATGGCCCGCCCATAACCGGCCGGGATCGACACGGCCATCCATGCCGTCCGGTGCTGCAACGCGTCTTCCACATCCTCGTTTCTTGATGTCACGCCAACAATGCTGAAATACGGCGATCCCTCGAAGCGGCCAATCAGATCACGGCTCGCCGTCGATCGATCGGCGTCGACAACGATCGCGGGCACGTTCTTGACGTCGGTCGTGGCGGCATATCCGAGAATCCCAAGCTGGATCACCGGCGCGAAGAGCAGCACGCGCAGCATGCGCGGATTGCGCCTGAGTTCCTGGAATTCCTTGCGGACGAGAAAGCCAAGTCGTCGCATCTCAGGCTTTCTCCTTTGCGAGTCGCACCGAGGCGAGCCCGAGCACGCACACGGCATAGACGCCGAGCGCGGCGAGTTCCAGGCTGACGACGTGCGCGTCGACACCCTTCAACACGACCGCGCGCAACGCGGCCAGGAAGTACCGGGCTGGCACGACTACGGTGATCGCGCGAATCGGCGCCGGCATGCTCGCGATCGGAAAGATGAACCCGGACAGGATGAGGGTGGGCAGCAGCGAGATCAGGAGGCTCACCTGAAACGCAAGCGACTGGGAATCGACCAGCGTCGACACCAGCAGGCCCGTGCCGAGCGCGCCAGCAAGGAAGAGCGAGACCGTGAAGAACAGGAGCAGCCAGGATCCGCGCATCGGCAGCCCGAAGAGCAGCATCGCCGCGACAATGATGAAGAACGCCGACACCAGCGAGATCACGAAGTACGGAATCGTCTTGCCGACCACGTACGACACCGTGTTGATCGGGGCCATCCGCACCTGTTCCCACGTTCCCCGTTCTTTTTCGCGCACAATCGACATCGACGTCGACACGACGCTGCTGATCATCACGATAAAACCGATCAGGCCGGGTACCAGGAACAGCGTGCTGGTGAGTTCGGGGTTGTACCAGATGCGCGGCTCGGCGGAAATCGGCGGCGGCATCTGGGCCCCGGTGACCAGTTCCAGCTGCAGTTGCGCGGAGACGCCGCGGACAATCGCCTGCGCGTACCCGAACACGGTGATCGCCGTGTTCGCGTTGTCGCCATTGATCAGCACCTGCACCTGCGCGACGCGGCCGCTTCGCAGATCGCGACTCATGCCCTCCGGAATGACCAGCGCCGCCCTGATCTCGCCGCGGTCCATGAGCCGCTCGATGTCGGTCATCGACGTGACGGTGGCCACGATGTCGAAATACGTCGAGTTCGTAAACGAGGAGATCAGTTCGCGACTGTCGTGGTTGTGCTCGCGATCCATGACGGCGAGCCGCACGTGGCGGATGTCCCAGTTGAGCGCGTAGCCATAGAGCCCGAGGAAGAACGCGGGAACAAACAGCAGGATTATCAGCGTGCGCCCGTCGCGCACGATCTGCCAGAACTCCTTGCGGCCAACGGCCAGGGCCTTTCTCATGTCGAGGCCCCTCCGGCGCGTTCAACCACGTCCATGAACACGTCCTCGAGCGACGGCTGCACGAACTCAACCGACTCGGTCTTCAACCCCCGTTCAGCAAGTCGCTGCTGCAACGGCCCGGTGTCCCGTTCGCCCGGTTTGAGCCACACGTGGAGCGCCGTGCCGAACAGGCTCGTCTTCTCCACCGACGGCACATCGTCCAGCGCGCGCAGCGCCTCCATCGGCGAAGGCGTGCGCACTTCGACCACCGCCCGGTCGGAGAAGACGCTTTTCAGTTCGTGGACCGTGCCGAGCGCCGCAATGCGGCCGGCCTGCATCAACGCCAGGCGGTGGCAGTGTTCGGCCTCGTCCAGGTAGTGCGTGGTGACAAACACCGTGACGCCACCCTGCGACAGCTGATTGATGAGCGCCCAGAACTGGCGACGGGAAACCGGATCGACACCGCCCGTGGGTTCGTCGAGAAACAGGATGGGAGGCTCGTGGAGAATCGCGCAACCCAGCGCGAGACGCTGCCGCCATCCGCCGGCCAAATCCCGGGTCAACGTCCGTTCGCGTCCGCGCAGGCCAGCCATCTCCAGCACGAAGTCCCGGCGCGAGACGATGGCCTCGTCGTCGAGGCCGTAGAGGCCACCGAAAAACGTGATGTTCTCCTCGACGGTCAACAATTCGTAGAGGGAGAACCGCTGCGACATGTACCCGATCCGGCGCTTGACGCCCTCGGGGTCTCGGCCAACGTCAATGCCGCCGACGAGCGCCGTGCCGGAGGTCGGCTTGAGCAGGCCGCACAGCATGCGGATCGTGGTCGACTTGCCCGCGCCGTTGCTGCCGAGGAACCCGAAGATCTCACCCTGCTCGACATCGAACGACACGTGGTCCACGGCCACGAAGTCGCCGAAGCGCCGTGTGAGTTCACGAACCGTGACAGCCGGCATCCAGTGGTCTCCTGCGATCGGTGTCGTCTTCGGGACGTCAGCGGCCGAGCACGCGGTCGAGCCGCGCCTGGGCCAATTTGATCGTCGCGAGAGTGCGCGTGCGGCCTAGCTGCGCGCCAACGAGCGCCTGCTGCGCGTCGAGCACATCCGTACTTGACGCCAGGCCCGCCTTGAAGCGTTCAGCGACGACGCGCCTGGCCTCGGCGGCGCTCGCCACTTCGGCGGTGGCCGCCGCAATGGCGGCAACGGCCGAGGTCAGGTCGAGTTGCCGCTGCCGCACGTCGAATTCGAGAACGGTGTCGAATTCGGCCAGTCGCTGTTGGGCCGCACGCTCGCTCGCGCTCGCCTGCGCCACATCGGCTTTGACGCGTCCGCCATCCCACAACTGCCACGCGACGTTGACGCCAACGTCCCACGACTCGTTCCATGCGCCCGCACGCGGAAAGATCCTCGGGTTGGGGCGGGCGTAGTCGACGCCGCCACCCACCGACACCACGGGCTTCGACCCGGCCGCCGCTGCCGCCCGTTGCTGGCCGACACCGTCGACGCGAAGCTGCAGGGCCTGGCGCTCGGAACGATTCTTTCGTGCCTCGGCCAGAAGCTCATCGAATGTGGGGGCATCGGGCCGCGGTCCGTCCAGCGCGGCGGCCAGATCAATGCGAACGGCTCGCCCAAGGCCCGTCGCGCGTCGCAGGTCGGCCTCGGCCACGTCGCGAATGTTTCTGGCTTCGATCAACAGCACCTGTTGGCGCGAGCGATTCGCTTCCGCTGTCAGCACGTCATTGGGCGCCACAAGCCCCACGGCGAGCATGTTGCGCACATCCTGGAGGTGCGCCTCAACCAGCTTCAGCGCGTCTTCGACGACCGTGACGGACTCAGTCGCGGTCACGAGGCTCCAGAACGCGCGCGCCGCGTCGAGCCGGATGTCGGCTCGCACCGTCGCCACATCCTTTCCGGCGGCGTTCTGCTCGGCCTGCGCCGCACGATCGAGCGCCTCCAGACGCCCGGACGTGTAGACGGGCCACTGCACATCGAGGCGCGAACGCCAGTTGTCGGGCAGATCGGGATAGATCACCCGCGGCGGCATGCCGGGAATCTGAATGGCAAACTCGTCGACATGATTGGTCCGCGTATAGCCGCCAAGCAGGCTGACGATGGGCCTGTCGGCGGAATCGCGCAGGTCGGTACTCGCCTTTGCGGCGTCTTCGCGCGCTTCGAACTCACTGATGCGGTGGCTGGCCTTGAGCGCGAGGTCGATCGCCTCGACTACCGACAGACGAACTGGCGTCGACCCTTGCGGCGGCGTGGATGTCTGCGCCGAACTGGGCGCGGCGCCTGCCAGCACCATGGCGGCCAGTGTGCCCGTGACACAGACGATCCAACCTGTTCTGTTTCTCATGACAATCCTGCGTTATCGCGTAGGTGTAACACGGTCGATAAACACATCCTCGAGACTGGTCGGCACCACGCGGAGACTGGTCACCTCGACGCCAGCCTGTCGCAGCGCCTCGGCGATTCGCGTGACCGCCGACTCTCCCTGTCCTTGCTCCAACCGCGCGTGGAGCCGCTCGCCAAACGTCTGCACGTCCTGCACGCTCGCATCCTGCCGCACGACGGCCAGGGCCGCTTCCTGCGGTTCGGCAATCACCTCCACGATCTCGCCCGGGAACGTCGCGCGGATCGCCGACGGATGGTCGAGCGCCAGGACGAGTCCCTCGCTCATCAGCGCCACGCGCGAACAGCGTTCCGCCTCGTCTAGATAAGGCGTCGCCATGAAGATGGTGATGCCCTGCGACAGGAACTCCGAGAGCAGGCGCCAGAATTCACGGCGCGAGACCGGATCGACTCCGGTCGTCGGTTCGTCGAGCAGGACGACGGCGGGCTCGTGCACGAGCGTGCAGGCCAGCGCAAGCTTCTGCCTCATGCCGCCCGACAACGCTGCGGCGAGCCGGCCTCGGAACTTCGTCAACTGCATCATGTCGAGCAGCCGGTTGCGCCGCGCCTGGTACCCCTTGACGCCGTGGATCTCGGCGAAAAACGAGATGTTCTCGTCGATGGTGAGGTCGCCGTAGAGGCTGAACTTCTGGGAGAAGTAGCCAACCGTGCGCGTGATCGCATGGTGCTCAGTGACCGGATCCTTGCCAAGCACCCTGATGGTGCCGCCGTCGGCACCCAGAAGGCCGCACAGCAGTCGGATCGTCGTGGTCTTGCCGGCGCCGTCCGGACCGATCAGCCCGAACATCTCGCCCTTCCTGACATCGAACGACACGCCGCGCACGGCCTCGGTCTGGCCAAAGCGCTTCGTCACGTGTTCGAGCGTGATGGCAGCGTCGTTCATGGATGTGTGAGATGGCCGCCGTTACTTCGTCAACCGAATCTCCGCCTCGACAGGCATGCCTTGCTTCAGCACGCCCTTGCGGTTGTCCACGCTCACTTTCAGCCGGAAGACCAGCTTCGACCGCTCCGCGGCGGTCTGGACATTACGCGGCGTGAATTCCGCCTTGGAGGAGATGAAGGTGATCTTGCCTTCGATGCCCTGCCCCCCGGCATCCGTGAAGAGCGTTACCGTCTGGCCAAGCGACACGTTCGGCACCAGCGGTTCGTCCAGATAGACATTGGCCCACACGTTGTCGAGATCCGCAATCACGAGCAGCGGCACCCGCGGAGCGTGCAGTTCGCCCTGATCGACCAGTTTCTGGGTCACCAGACCGGTGATCGGAGCCAGCACGGTCGCGTCCTTGATGCCTTTCGTGATGATCGCAATCTGCGCGTCAATTGATGCGAGGCGGGCTCGGGCCGCCTCGATCTCTTCGGGGCGGGCGCCGGCCTTGAGCCGGTTGAGCGCCTCGGCGGCCGCTCGCATCCGCTGCTGGGCGCCAGAGACGCGTTTGCCAGCGACATCTTTCCTGGTCGCCGCATCGTCGCGTTGCTTCTCGACGCCCGAGTTGGCGGCCATGAGCGCTTCGAAGCGCTTGAGATCCCGCTCGGCAGCAGTGAGATCTTCGTTGGCGGCGGCCAGGTCGGCTTCGGCGGCCGCACGCATCGCCTCGGCCTGCAGGATGTCCTCGACGCGCGAGCCAGCCAGCAGCAGGCGAAGCTGGGCGTCGGCGCCCTCACGATCCGCCTGCGCGCGCTTGAGGGTCAGCACCGCATCGGCCGTGTCGATCTGGGCCACGACGGCGCCCGCGGTCACGCGGTCTCCTTCGGCCACCTTCAGGTCGAGCAGGCGGCCGCCGACTTCCGCGGACACCTGTACCTCAGTGGCCTCCACGTAACCCGACACCCGGACGAGGTCGGCCGGAGCCTTCTTCGTACACGCGGAGCCGGTCAGCAGGACGACCATGACGGCGGCCCCGACGATGGTGTAGCGCAGGATCTGGCGGTGCATGAATGGCGTCATAGACGATCTCCGTCTTGATATTCTGTCCCTATGCGAATCCTCATCGCCGGCGGATCGGGCTTCCTCGGCACCCACCTCACGACCGCCCTCACCGCGGCCGGCCACGATGTCAGTATTCTCTCACGTCAAGCGGATCTGGAGTCCGCCAGCCGCACAAGAGGATCGCGGACGATCGTCTGGATACCCGACGGATCCACGGGCCCGTGGGCCGAGACCTGCGGCCCCATCGACGCCATCATCAACCTCGCCGGCGCCTCGATTGGCGAAGGCCGATGGTCCCCGGCGCGCAAGACGGCGCTCGTCGCCAGCCGCGTCAACGCCACGCGAAGCCTCGTGCGCTTTGTCGAACAGGTATCGCCCCGGCCATCGCTGCTGATCAATGCGTCCGCGATTGGCTTCTACGGCGATCGAGGCAACGACGTCCTGACCGAAGATGCCACTGCCGGTTCGGATTTCCTCGCGACGCTTTGTCGCGACTGGGAAACGGAAGCGCGCCGGGCGCAGAGCGTCGAGACGCGAGTTGTCCTGGTGCGCACCGGCCTCGTCCTCGACCCTCGTGGCGGAGCGCTGGCCCGGATGCTGTTGCCGTTCAAGTTGTTCGCGGGCGGGTCGTTCGGCTCGGGCCGCCAGTTTGTGTCGTGGATTCACCGCGATGACTGGGTGGCCCTGGTGCTGTGGTTGCTCGCCGCACAGGACGTCGCCGGGCCGGTCAACGCGACAGCGCCAGGTCCCGTCACCAATACGGAGTTTGCTGGCGCGCTCGGTCGCGCGCTGCGCCGGCCGTCGTGGCTGCCGGTTCCGGCGTTTGCGCTGAAGGTGGCGCTCGGCGAAATGGCCAGTCCACTGCTCCTGTTCAGCCAACGCGTGATGCCGGATCGCGCCAGCCGCGCGGGGTTCTCGTTCAGGTATGCCACGTTGGAGCGCGCGTTCTCGAACCTGATTACTTGACGATCTTGATTTCGGTGTCGGTTTTCACCTGGAAGCGCCGGAACTTCGAATACGTGGCGCGCGCGTCAATGGTGACCGCGCTGCCGCCGGTGAGGTTCGGGTTCCGGGAGAAGACCTCCGTCATCTCGACCGGCACCCACAAGCCCAACGTCGCATCCCGCCCGTACTTGACGACAAACTCGATGTTGCTGACGTCATCAGGAAATGTGAACTGCATCCGTGAGCCGGTGATCGCGCCGCTTGCGGGATCGATCAGGAACCACCCGCGGCCGTCGATGTCCTTGGCATTGTTGTAGCTCACCAGCGTGGGCCGCCCGATTTCTTCGTAATCGATCCGCGTGGACACGACGCCGCCAACCTCCTTGGTCCCGCCAAGCTTGAAGCGAAAGCGCGAGAGGTTTTTGTACTCCAGAAACTCCAATGCGAAGAGGGGCACATTGATATTCCGCTCGACCGGGCCGATGTTGTACCGGGCGCTTTCGCTCTTGATCGCCATCAATTGGGCCTGGGATTCGATGCTTGGATCGAGAAAGAGCCGCTTCAGGCGATCGTCGCGGTCGCGCACGGCCTCCCCGTTCACCTCGAACACGTCCCGAAACGACGTCCACCCGCTGGCGCCGTCCCGCCGGACCAGCAGGAGATCGGACCGGATCTGCTGGCGCTGGCCCCTGGTCGACTGAACGTAGTTTTCTTCGGCCACCAGCAGCGAATACTCGCGCTGGTACCCGGCGATATAGTCGGAGGCCCGGGCCACCAGGCGCTGCAACTCCAGGTCGCGCGGCGACGGCGAAGCGGTCCTGGGCGCAGGTCCGGTGGGCGGTGCAGAGACATCTACGATCGAAACGCCGCGGGCTCCAGTTGTTGGCTCGGCGGCCCCGCTCCCGCGTGGCGCCGACGCAGCAGGCGGAACCAGGTCGTCGACATCCTGTCGCGGAACCAGCCAGCCTGGGGCACGAATGGTCAGTAGCTGGCGCGGTGCCTCGACGCGCAGCGTGTGGCGCGCGCCATCGGTATCAGTCGGCCCCGGTTCGATCCCCAGCACGTAACACGCCGAGAGTTCCGGCATGACACCCTCGAGGCTCTTGTCCGCGTTCTTGCCGAGCATCGTGAAGGTGCCGCCTGTCGCCTTGGCCAGCCGCTCCAGAGCCCCGACATCAAGCGGGTTGGCCACATCGTCGCGTGCACCGGGCAGGCCAACGGCGTAGATCGTCGCGTGCGCCGCTATGGCCGCACGCGCGACATCATCGACCCTCGCCACCGCGACCTGGGGGAATCCCGCCGAGAAGATCGCGAGGATCTTGCGGCCGCGCGACTCCCGCATCGCGTTCAGTACAGCCTGGAGGTTCGGAAGAAACCCGGGCTGCGAGACGGCGGTCTCGTCGCCCACGCGACCTGGAGCCTGCGCTTCGGTCGGCTGACGCTCGGTCATGGCTGCCCGGTCAGGATCGCTGGTGACACGATTCGGGTCGGTTCCAAGCGATTGTTGCTGAGCAGGGAGTTGGTCAGCGCCCACTCCAACCGACTGCGTGGCTTGCCCGACAATCTGGCGCAGGGAACCCCGCACCTCCGGCCGCTCGGTTGTCAGCGCCAACCGTGCGTCGCGCATGACCGGGATGCGGAGAACCCCGACACGATCGTCAAGGCCCAGTCGATCGATGAGCGCAATGGCCGCCTGTTGCACCATGCGTTCGTCTCCGCGCTGAATCGAGTATTCGTCGACCACCACCAGGACGTTGCGGGCAGGTTCGGCAGCGAAGCTGAGCGTCTCGGTGCGGCCAGGCAGGCGCTGCGCGGCCTCGTCTGACGCGCCGGGGCCTCGGCTCACATAGCGCACCCACAAGACAGGCCGCGGCTTGCCGTCGACGGTGACGGTGAAGTTGGCTGGTGTCAAGGTGTCGGCAGTTCTGCCGTCCCGATCCAGCACGACGATCTCAACCGGGATGGCCCGGGCCTGCCCGGCCGGCGCAGGACTCTGCGCCGACGGGACGGCGCGCAGAAACGCAGACAGAATCGCGACCACCGCGAGGGTCACGACGATCCCGAAATGCCGGTGGCGGCGCTGTCGGAACATCACAGGTCTGGCCTTGCCGGGGCGCTACTGGAAGTACTTCTTGAGCATCGCGTTCCAGGCCGGGACCGGCTCCACGGTGCTGCCGATGCCTTCGTACACAATCTGGCTGGTGGAGAGCCGCCGGCCGTAAAAGTCCCTGTTCGCGTCGCCATCGGATGTGATGGCCGATCCCTTCAGTGTCGCGCCCGCGAACAAGCCGCGAGTACGCGAGTAACTGAGAATCTGCGCGCGCAACTGGATGTCGGTCGAGGCCTCGGCATCGCGGCCGACCGGACCAGCCGCCACGGCGGCATCCGCGCCAATCTTGAACTGGTTGCTGATGAGATTCTCGATACCGCGCTGATTCAATACGATGAGCACGATGTCGACCTCTTCCACACCAATCTGCGCCCCGAAACTGCCCCCCGTGAGCGTCATAAACGCGGGCGGCGACCACGTGTTGGTCTTGGGATCGCGGACGCTCAGGATGCCGTGGCCACGATGGACGCCCGCCACGAATCCGCCCTTGATCGTCCCGGGAAAGACGGCCACAGCTTCGGCCTTCTTGAGGTAGGTGTTCGGCACCGCCTTGTCGGGCGCCTGCATGATCTCTTCGAACACCGTGATGCTGTGCAGGATGCGATCCGCCTGATCCTTTTGCGCAATCGTGCGGACCGGCCACAGGACCACTGCGACCAACACCGCACACGCCGCGATTCGCCATTTCATAAACCCCTCCAGTTGTTCCGATCAATACGCCACGAGCCGTTTGAGCGCCTCAGTGATCTTGTCCGCGTTGGGCAGGTTGTGCTGCTCGAGCACGCTGGAGAACGGGCAGTGCGCGTCCGGATACGTCACGCGCATCACCGGAGCGTCGAGCGTGTCGAACCGTTCTTCCATGATGGCCGCCGAAATCTCCGCGCCCATGCCGAGCGTCTTCACGTCCTCGTGCACAACCAGCAGGCGGTTGGTCTTCTCGAGCGAGGCAAACACCGCGTCCTTGTCCCAGGGCGCGAGGCTTCTCAGATCGATCACTTCTGTTTCGACGCCATCGCCGGCCATGCGGTTTGCCGCGTCGAGCGCCGGGAGCACCATGGCCCCGTACGTGACGAGCGTGGCATGGCGCCCTTCGCGACGGACGGCGGCCTTCCCGATCGGCACGATTTCGTCGCCCTCGGGCACGGGCCCTTTGGCGCGACGGTACAGGTACTTGTGTTCCAGGTAGATCACGGGGTTGTCGTCCCGGATGGCTGCCTTGAGCAGTCCCTTCGCGTCCCACGCGGTGGACGGCGCGACGACCTTGAGCCCCGGGCGGTGGACAAACCACGACTCGGGGTTCTGTGAATGATAGAGTCCCCCCGCCACGTTGCCCCCGACCGGCGTGCGCACCACGATCGGACATGTCGCGCGTCCGCCGTACCGGTAGCGGAGCGTGGCGGCCTGGTTCACGATTTGATCGAAGCCGCAGGTAATGAAGTCGCCAAACTGCATCTCGGCTACCGGCCGGTAGCCGCGCAGGGACGCACCGACACTGACGCCGATGATGCACGACTCGGAAATCGGCGTGTCGAGGCAGCGGTACTCGCCAAACTCGTCGTAGAGCCCCTTGGTGATGCCGAAGGCCCCACCATAGACGCCCACGTCTTCGCCGAGTACGAACACCTTGTCGTCGCGGCGCATCTCTTCAAAGAGCGCCTCGCGGATGGCTTCCAGGTAGGTGACTTCGCGGGACATCGGTCAGTATTCAGATGGAGGCCGGATCTTCAGACCCGGCAACGTCGTAGGGGCGCGATTCATCGCGCCCGGCCTGGATTCCGGCGTTCGCCGGAATGACGAGGCAAGAAGCGAGAAGGCGATCGCTGACATACGCCTACGCATACAGGTCCGTCACCGCGTCTTCCGGCGACGGCTCCGGGCTGTTCTCCGCAAACGCCACAGCAGCATCAATCTCGCCCCGGATGCGTTCTTCGATTCCCAGGAGGACGACGTCGTTCAGCACGCTTTGATTCCGGAGATACGCCGTAAAGGTCGGCAGCGGGTCGCGACTCTTCCACATCGCTTCCTCGTCGGCCGTCCGGTAGAACGGCTTATCGTGTTCCGAGTGGCCGTGCCAGCGATACGTCTTGCACTCGATGAGCGTGGGGCCCTCTCCAGCCCGGGCGCGCGCGATGGCGCCTAGCGTCGCCTGGTACACGGCCAGCACGTCGTTGCCGTTGATGGCCACGCCGTCAAATCCGTAGCCCTCGGCGCGATCGGCCACATCCTCGATGGCCATCGCTTTCTCGATCGGCGTCGAGTACGAGTAGATGTTGTTCTCGCAGATGAACACCAGCGGCAGCTTGTGAACGCCGGCAAAGTTCATCGCCTCGTGTACATCACCCGTGTTCGACGCGCCTTCGCCGAAATACGCCAGGACGACGTTGTCGCGTTGCTCGAGCTTGAAGGTCAACGCCAGTCCGGCCGCCACCGGGGTGTTCGCGCCGAGCATGCTGGTGTTCCCGAAGATGCCCAGTTCCGGCACGCCGCTGTGCAGCGCCGAATCGCGGCCCTTCGACAAACCGGTCGCCTTGGCATACATCTGCGCCATCATGACGCCCGCCGAGACGCCCTTCATCAGGAACGTCCCCAGATCGCGATGGAGGGGGCAGATGTAATCGTCTGTTCGCAGTCCGTAGCAGGTGCCGACGACGATCGCTTCCTGGCCAATGCCGGAGTAGACGCCGCTGCGCACGCGCCCCTGCCGGACCAGGATGCTCAGGCGCTCGTCGAACGATCGGATGAGCTTCAGCCAGTACAACATCTCGAGCAACTGCTCGGACGACAACTTGAACTTATGTCGTTTGATCGATGGCATACGAGGCCTGAAGGCAGTGTAGCACCAACGGTCGCGCGTCAGCGGAGGCAGTGTTCCGAGTCCGAAGAGCGTTGACAATAGTCCGGAGCGCGGCGCCAGGATCGCTAGGCGCGACGACCGAGACAATCGGGAATATTCGAGGGAGGAGCAACGCCGCGAGGCCGGGGCCCCCGACGCGGCACCCGCGTTGGGGTGGCAGCCGGGATGCCCCGCCCGGAATATGTCGAGGATCTTCGGAGTCGGAACGCTAAGTCCGTCCCAACAGAAAGCTCGCCGCGAGCCGCATGCCCACGCGAGGGAAGCGGACCAGAAACTGGCGTCGCGCCTCTTGGTAGGTCAGTTCACCGACCGCATAGGAGACAAGTAATCGGTTGACGTCCGGGAAGATGCGCACCGCCCGCACCAGCCGGTCGACACGCGACAGGTCGGCAAAGAGGTATCGACTGAGAAAACGCGAATCACGCAATTCGACGCCGATCTCCCGACGCCAGTACCGTTGGTACCGGCGGGTCGACGGTCCGTCGAGAATCGCGCGACCGGCGAGATCGCCAGACACCATCGCGAAGAAGATGCCCTCGGCGGAGAACCCGTTGACGAACCCGCCGGCATCGCCCGCCAGATAGACGCCCCGCCGCGCGGTCACCGGCAACGGCCCCCCGAGCGGGATCTGATACGCCAAGAACCGCGCCCGATCCGACGCGCCGACCAACAAGCCTCGCTGCCTCGCCTTCGCAATAAATGACGTGTGCACCTGGTAGGGCGGCTGGGCGATGTCGGTCTTGAACGACGACAGCAAGTACCCCACGCCGACGTTGACCCAGCTCGCTTTCGGAAAGATGTACCCGTACCCGTGACCGGCACCAGGCGCAAACGACACCCACAACGTCTGCTCATCGGTCGCGCGCAACTGGTCGGCCGGCGTCTCCTCCATCAGGTCGAGGGCCACACTCGATGACGGCCATCCCGAGTTGAATCCAAGGCGCCTCGAGACGACGCTGTAGACGCCATCGGCAGCCACCACCAGCGGGGCGTCGAACGAATGGCCCTCGCGCGTTTCGAGGTGGACCATCCCGCCCCGGTGCTCCGCCCTGGTGATCTCGGCACCTTCAACCAGTTCGGCGCCGGCTTCCTGCGCCAATTGCAGCAGCAGATGATCGAACTCGATGCGGCGGATCATCATCACAGTCGGACGGCCACCATCGACGGTGACCGCCTGTCCGCCGGGTCCCTCCATGTAGAGCCGCGTCACCGCGTGGGTCGCGATGCGAGGGAGCACGGATTCGAGATACGGGAACCTGACGAGCACGCGCCAGGTCAAGCCTCCGCCGCACGGCTTGGAGCGCGGAAACGTGGCGCGGTCGAGGATGAGGACGCGTGCGCCGCCGAGCGCCAGCGTGCGGGCGGCCGTCGATCCAGCCGGCCCGGCGCCGACAACAATGACGTCAGGGGTGCGTGAACCGCCAGCAGCGCGACGAGAAGAGAATCCGGTGTTGGACGTTATCTTCTTTCGGGTGTTTGGCTAGCCCAGGATGCGCGCGAAGCCGAACAATTCGTCGCCCTTCTCGGCCTGGCCCAGAAAGTGGCGCAGCAGCACGCGGGCGGCAAGGTAGGACGCCGCGCTCCCGTTGTGGCCGGTGCCCATCGCAAACAGGTGGTGTGGGTAGTTGCGATGCGGTCCTGCACACAGAAGCCCGTCGGTTGTCGTCGACACCGGCACATCCCAGCCGTATTCGGGCTGGATGCCCGAGATGGCCGGGTACAGCCTGGACAACTCGTACATGAGTTGGCCGATGCGTTGTACCAACACCTTATCGCGTGAGCGGGGCGCGACGCGCGGCTGGTCGGCTCCAACAAACAGCACCCGCTCATCGCTGGTCCGGCGCAGCGCGTGGCGCGGCTCGTCCTGGTCCAGGACGAGTGCGCGTGACCGTCCAAATCCACGGCGCACAAACGAGGGAACCGGCGCGGTGAGGACGCAGTAGGCATCCATCTCTTTGAAGTGGCGGCGCAACGGCGTGAATGGCGCCGGCGGATGATCGCTCGCCACGATAAGCGTTTCGGCCTTCACGAGGCCGCCATCCATGAGGAGTTCGACACCGCGGGATCGGGACCGTACCTTGGTAATCGGTGTGCGCTCGAAGATCGCCGCTTTGCGCCCTGCGGCTGCCGCGGCCAGACCAATCGCGACGCGGTACGGATCCACGTAGCCATCGCCCGCGGACCTGATGCCGCCGGTCGTCTCCAGGCCGGTCTCCAGCCGCACGCGCGCCGGCGTCAGCCATGTGCCGTCGACACCGCTGTCGCGGAGCGCCTGCATCTCGCGGCGCAGCGCCTTTTCGTCGGCCCCGTCCATGCCTATCCGGAGCGCGGCATCCGTCACCAGTTCCCCGCGGATACGCAGCCGTCGAATCGTTGCCGCAAAGTCGAGACCCGCACGCCGGAACGTCTGCCAGATATGGCGCGTGGCACGCAGGCCGTACCGCTCCTCGAGCGACCGGAATGGCACGGAGGGTTCGAGCCGCAGGAGCCCGGGATGGCGCGCCGTACCGCCCTGCGCGATACGGTCGGCTTCGAACAACGCCACGCGGAGGCCGGCCGCGGCAAACACATACGCTGCCGCGCAACCCATGAGGCCGCCGCCCAGAATGGCGACCTGCGTGGCAAGTTCGCCACGATGCCTTGGGTACACGGGCTGGCGCGATTTCGGAAACCGGTCCAGCCAGTACGAAACGCCGTAGCGGGTTTTCATGACAGAAGGGTCTCGTATCCCGAGCGACGCGATCTTACACCGTCTTGGTAACCTTGTTCAGACCCCGCGGGTGATCGGGATCAAGACCACGGATGCGGCTCAAGTGAAACGCCAGCAATTGCCCCGGCACGATCGCCGCGATGGGAGACACCCACTCGGGCATGTCGGCCGGGAGCGCGATCGGCGCCGCCGCCAGGTCGAGTGACGAACGGAGATTCGACAGCACGACGGGACGCGCACCGCGCCCGCTGATGTCGGCAAGCAACCCGTCCACTTCCTCGCTCACCGCGCCGGCAACGTTGACAACAATGGCCGCAAACCCGGTTTCGATGAGCGCAATCGGCCCGTGCTGGAAATCGGCCGACGAATAGGGTTCCACGGCCACGTGCGCCAGTTCCTTGGCCTTAAGGGCCAGCTCGAACGCGGTCGCGAAGTTGAATCCCCGGCCCAGGACCACGCCATGCCCGGCGCCGCGCAGCGTCTCGGCTGCCGCAACCACAATCCCGTCATCAACGCCCGCCGCGATCGCCACGAACTCCGGGACCCGTGCCAGTTCGCGCCGTCTGGCCCCGTCCTGCGCGAGTTCGGTCGACAGCATCGCCAGCGCCGTGAGTTGCGCGGTGTAGGTCTTGGTCGCCGCAATGCTCTGCTCACGTCCCGCGCGAAGCTCAATCACGTGGTGTGCCGCCTTCGCCAGCGGCGAATCGGCGACATTGGTGATGGCCAACGTCTGGCAGCCCTGGCGGCGCCCTTCCAAAACGACAGCAACCAGATCGGGGGATTCGCCAGACTGCGAGACGCCTATGACGAGCGCACCATCCATCTGTGGAGCCGCGTGATACCGGGTAAACAGTGACGGCGTCGCCAACGACACAACGAGACGGTTGCAGGCGCCGAACACATACTGCGCGTACCGGGCGGCGTTGTCGGACGACCCGCGCGCCGCAATCACGATGTGCCGCACAGGGTGCGCACGGAGGCTCTCGGCCACCCGCTCAACCTCGGACGCGCCATCCCGCAGGAGGCGACGTAGCACCTCTGGCTGTTCGGCGATTTCAGCGCGCAGCACGGAGTCGGTCAACCGGGTACCTCTGTCGCGATCGGAGTCAGTCATCGCTGGCGCGGCACAATCAGCAGCGCGTCGCTGACCTTCCTCGGCCCGGGTCTATCCGATGGGTGATTCACAATGGTCCCAGCCACCACCATCGTCGTCGAACCGCCGCCATCGAGATTCAGTGCGTTCTCCAGTTTCAGACCCGTCGCGAGTTTCTGCAGTTCGCTGAAGGTCATCCCCACGCTGATGTCCGAATTGCGGCCATCAACCGTCACCAGCCAGATGGTGCCGCCCCGACTGGTACCGATCATCGTCCTCGGATGCCGCTCCGTATTGAAACCGGCGCGCAGTTGCTCATCCGTCCAGTCGGTGAGCACCTGGCCGTTGCGGATCAGGAGCCCCGCTCCGCCCACGGTGTCGTTGGCGAGCGCCCAGTCGGCGACTGGTGTGCCCAGCCGAGTCTTGAATTGCGTGTCGAGCGACACGACCTGATCGCGATCGAGCGTCTCGAGGCCGGTCGGCAGCACCGTGCCTCCAAACGACAGCACCGCGCCGTCTTTGAGAATCGGCGTCTTGCCGGCGTTTGGCCGCCGCTCGGTCACGTGAAGCGGTGACCCGGCCAGTTGCCACTCGACCCCGGTATCGGCGGTGTCACTGTCGGGGCCAAACCGGGGCGTGTACAGCATGAGTTTGCTGCGCGCCCTCGTCGTGTCGACACCGTCAATGGGCACGGCCACCGTCTCGGTGCCCAGGCGGTAGGTGAGCGTCACCGACGCACCGACACGATCAAACAGCAGCCGCAGCGGTTTCCCGGGCGCGCGGACAATCCCGACGGCGCCTCGCGTGAGCGCGGCATCGCTCACCAGTTCGTGATCGATCTCGAGCACGCCAGCCGGATCGCCGTTCTTGATCACGAAGAACCCGGCATTGATGGCGGCGATGGCCTTGTGCCGGGCCGCGATGTCGGGAACCGTTTCGAGGCTCATCGGGCGATCCCGGGCCAACGCGCACCGCAGGTCGACTCTCGACGGATCAACGCGAAGAATCTGGATGGCGACGACGCCGGCGGGATCGAGCAGGCCAGGGTCGTTCAGCTTGTAGAGTTGGACGCCGTCGGCGACCTTCTCGGGCTTGCCGAGGCTGAGCGTCGTCTCGCGTTCGCAGGCCGGGAAGCCGGCTGCCACCGCGACGAGCAGCAGCAGTACCGCCGACCACCGCCTAGACGCCGAGACGCGTGTGCCGCAGATCATGTCCACCCGCGCCTATTATGGCCTCAACGCGGGATGGATGGACCAGGCGTCAAAACTTCCACATCTTTCGTCATTCCGGCGAACGCCGGAATCCAGGCATCAGAATTTCCACATCACATTGATGATCGGGACTGGATAGACTCCGTGGTCCGAATCGATTAAGAGGCCGAGGGCGAAATCCGCGGCAACCCGTTTGCCACTGACGCGCACGCCGCCAGTCGCCAGACCAACGCCGGAGGTACCGAAGACCCAGTTCTCGCTGATGAACCGCACCCGGTCCGAGACGCGTTTCTCCACACCGAACATCACCATGGCGGGAAAACTGTCGTTTCTGACCAGGGGCGCGAACACCGCGAGGCTCACGGCGGCATCAGGGCCGCCTGTAGTGACAACTCCGTAAGCGAAGCCGCCGATACCGTGATGGATGGCCACGCCAGCCATGATGCCGGCGGCTACCGACGTCCGATCGCCACGGTACACTTCGAATTTCGGCGTCAGCCAGAAAACCGGTTCACTCTCCGCCAACATCGGCCACGGCAGGCCTCCGCCAAGCGAGAAGCGATCGGTCACGCCGACCTGCGTGACGGGAAGCAAGACTTCCCAGACGCCGACGTAGCCCTTGCCCGGCGGCAACGACCGCGCGGTCGGGCCAAAGAACAGCCTGGTCTCGCTGACATCGCTTGTCTGGGCCCACGCGAAGCCGGGCATCCATGCGAATGCCAGCGCAAGGACGAGGATGAGAACCAGGTGATGCGGCGTGTAGTGGCGGCTGGAATTCTGATACATGGCGCTGCCTCCTGTCTGCTGTGGGTCGACAGGCGTAATGTGCGTCTTTCCGTGGCCGATGTCCTGAACGAACCATGATGAAACGCTGAATCGTCGTAATCAGCGGTTCTTCACCGGGCGCGGTCGGCCAGGCGGGCAAGGAGGATCGCGAATTCGGGTTGGGTCTGCAACGACTTGAAGATCGGTTCGATTGGAATGGTCCAGCCCGGAAAACCGGCCGGCGCCTCGGTCAGCAGGCGATCGAGAAGGGCCACCGCATCGGTCGGCCGGCCGCGGACGACAGCGACCATCGCCGTCCACAGAACAGCTTCGAGATGCCGGCCGGTTCGGTCGAGTTCGGCAATCGACGTCTCGGCGCAGCCAAGCGCAGTGTGCGCGTCGGACTTGTGACCGGCGCCCAACCAGCAGGCGGCCACGCCGATGTGCGAACGGGCGTGTGCCGGATAAAGCGCCAACGCCTGCTCGAAGGCCTTCACGCCGGCGGCGAACTGGCGCGTGGCCAGCAACGCGAAGCCCCGCCCATCGTGGGCGTTCATGCGGAATTCTGCACCATAGACCCGAAAACACGAGGCGGCGGCCGTATCGATTTCCAGCTGGAACTCCCTGAGCGCCTGTTCCGCATCGCCCTGGGCAAGCGAGACCAATCCCAGCAGCCAATGCAGCCCGCTCGCCGGGTACCGCCACGTCCGCCCGCCCTGTCGATCCTGCAACTCGATCCCCCGGCGCAGCACGTCGGCGGCAAGCGCGGGCTGCTGGCGCGCGATGTGCACCATCGCGATCTCAAAATAGGCAAACGCCAGGTCGCCGTAAATGGCTATCGCGCGGTGCAACGCGTCGAGGCGCTCGCTGCCCCACGCGGCGTGCCCGAGGCGAAACAGATGACGCCAGTCGTGCGGTTCGAGGGCGACGGCGCGCCGTCCGGCGGCGACAGCTTCGGCGAGGCGCCCCGCGCTCATGAGGAGAAACGCGAGCGTCGCGTGACCTTCGGCGAGCGTGTCGTCCAGATCCACGGTTTGTCGGGCGTAGCCGATGGCCGTCGCCAGTCGTTCCGCATCGGCGCTGTTGCTGGCGCGCGTGGCCTCGTACAACTGGAAATGCGCGTTGGCCAGCCCGGCGTACGCCAGCGCGTAGCGCGGGTCGAGACGCACGGCACGCTCGAATCCCTCGACGGCCTGGGTGGCCTGCGCCGGATCAAGGCTGTCAAGTTTCACGCGCGCCTCGGACGCCGCTCGGAACGCCTCCAGGTTGGATGTCTCCCGTACGCCCACGCGGGTCGTACGGCCGTGCGCGCTCTCAACACCAAGCGCGGCCGAAAACTGGCGCACGATGCGATCCTGCAGATCGAACACCTCTTCCATCCGCCCATCGACCTTGGCATCGGCGAGCGTCGCACCGGACGGCACGTCAACGATGCGCGCCGTCACACGGATGCGTTCACCGGCGCGCTGGTAGCTCCCCACGACAACAAGATGAACACCGAGCGCCCGGGCAACAGCTGTCGTCGATCCGTCGGTCCGCCGGGCAGCCTCGCCGACCCGCACGCGATCCACGACGCGTAGCACGCGAAAACCCGTCAGGTCGTTGGTCACCGTCTCGGCGATGCCGGTCGCCAGCCACGCCAGATCCTGATCGCCGCTGAGGTTGGTGAAATCCAGCACGGCGACCGACCGCACCATCCCCACCTCGGACGTGACCAACGTGCCGACAGCAGATGCGGCCTCGCCCGACTCCGTCGCTGGCAGCGCTTCGACCGGCGCAATGAACCGATACCCGCGCCTCGCAACCGTCTGGATGTACGTCGGTGAGGAGGGATCGTCGCCAAGCGCCTGCCGCAAGTCTGAAATCGCCTGGGTGAGCGCGTTCTCCGTCACCGATACGTCAGGCCAGATGGCATCGAACAGTTCCTCCTTGGTCACGAGCACGGTTGGTCGCGACACGAAATACAGGAGGACGTCCACCAGTTTGGGCGACAGGGGCATCGGTTGCCCGTCGCGCAGCACCCGATAGGCGGACCGCTCGACAACGAATGGGCCGAACCGGAAGCGGGTGGCGGTTGTGGACACGTGGGTCGGATTGTACACTCGCGCGGCGATCTTCCGAACGCGGGCCCGGAAATACCCGCTCGCCCGGGGTGTCCGGATCACCTGGTGAGGAACTCGATACTCTTGATCACGTCGCCTTCGACGATGAGATCGACCACATCCATGCCCCTGACGATCTCGCCGAAGACCGGGTACTGATGATCGAGCCGGGGACTGTCGACTGTGTTGATGTAGAACTGCGCATCGCCCGTATCACGCCCGCGCGTCGACACGCCGATGGTCCCTCGTGTGTTCGAGCGCAGACCGGTCTCGTCGCGCATCAAGGGACCATCGCCGACGACTTCGTTCGCGCCGGGGCTCCCGCCCTGGATGACGAAGTTCGGCACGATGCGATGAAACGTCAGGCCATCTTCGGATCGAAGTCCGACAGGGAGGGTCTCAGTGCCTCGGCATGCGCCAGTTCGGCGACTTCGCGCAGGCGCTCGAGGATGGCCACCCTCGCGTACTCGAGTACTCCAGCATCTGCGTCTTGAAGTCCAGCGGATACGAAACAGAGACATCGACGATCGCGCCGTCGGGTCCCCGCACCGGTTCAAGACGGGGCATCACGAAACCGGTGTAGGAAGGCAGATCCACGCGCTCCACACGGGCGAGAATCTCGTCGCGAAGCGCCGCGTCAAAGTGCACGGCGTACGATTCGACCAGCGCCCGCGCCGCCCGATGATCACCCTGGCTCTTGATGCGCTGCACGTCCGACAGCAGGACGCCAACACCGTTGTGAAAGGCATCGACGTCGATCACGACATAAAACGTTCGGCCGTCGCGCCGCCGCTCCTGAACGGCGGTGGTGTTGGCCATCAGCCACCGCACCACCAGTTGCCGGTTGCGCATGTGGTCTTCTTCGATCTGTGTGCCCTCACGCACGCGCCGCAGCTGCACGAGGGCGTTGCGCGCGTAGGCCTCATACTCGGCACGCACGATGTCGGCCTGGTGCTCCGCCGGGAGCAGCCCAAGTTCCGTCAGGCGTGGATGCGGTAGAAAGTACAAGGCCACCAGATCGGCGCGTGTCTCTTCAATGGTCGAGTAGTACTGCCGCAATGCCTCCTGCGGCGACACCTGGAGGCGATCGTCGCTCACGCCCGATGCATGCCCAATCACTTCGTGCATGTTCGTCGTCAGCTCGGACGCCAGGCTGCCCCAGCGCCGCGCTCGCTCGGCTTCGTCGTCGGTCCACGAGAACTCCGTGTAGTACGCATCGGGCATCGAGCGGTCGTAGGCCTCCATCACGTTGGTGAGCGAGACCGACTTGCTGCCGTATGTGGTTCGAGTCCGCTCGTCGTTCGGCAGGTTGATGCCAATTGGGGTAACAGGGCCGGAATCCCCGGCTTCGACCACCACGTCAATCGCATTGGCCGAGATGCCCGTCACGCCCTGTTTCCGGTAGCGCGGTTCCCAGGGCATGTGATCTTCGAACCACTGGGCGTTGCGCGCAATCGAGCGGATGGCCTCGGTCTTTCCCTTGTTGACGTAGAACACCAGCGACTCCCACGCACCCTTGGTGCCGCGGGCGTCGAGGTAGACCTCGACGAAGCCATTGATGGTGTCGACCGGCGAGTCCTTGTCGCGCACCCAACTGATGTCGTACGCCTCACGGTCGGCGTATTCGCCAGTGCGGTAGAACCGGATGAGGGCGCGCAGCGCCTCGGCCATGAGGTCCGGGGCGAACGGCACGGCATCTTCGAGGTGGGAGACGATGGCTTCGATCGATCGGCTGTAGAGTCCGCCGACGCGATACACCTCCTCGACGATCTGCCCGTCCCGCTTCGAGAGCCTCGAGTTGATCGGATATCGCTCCTGAAATCCTTCGAGATCCGCCAGCGTCACCCCGTCGTACAGGTTGTTCGCGCTCGCCGTGAGGATGTCGCGCCCGCCGCCCGGGTTCTTGCTCGTGACAGTGGCATCCACGTCAGGATCAAAGAAGCATGGGCCAAGCCTCGTCATCAGCCCGTCGAGTGACTCACCCGCCTGCAGCGGAAACACAGCTCCGGCCTCGGCCGCCTTGTACAGCGCCGCCTGAAACGCGCCCGGCGCGCAGCCCAGCACGAATTTGCGCGCGGTGAGGTTGTTGTGCGGTCCACTGTTGAGCCAGAACAGCTTGAGATAGCGCTCGACGGCTGCCAGCGTCCCGGGCTCGACACCCGTCGGGTGCGTGATGAGTTGCTCGAGAATCGCCCGCATCTCGAGGCTGCGCCCGTAACGCTGGTCGTAGTAGATGTCTCGTCCAGCAATGGCCGCGAGATACAAATGATAGACGAGAGTCTTCTCGCGCGGCGTCAACGCCGCGAAACCGTCCGCGTACAGTTGAACGACGGCGGCCTCGCCGACACGCTCGAGCAGGTACGGCCGATCAGGCGCTCCCGCTAGATCGCCACCTGTTCCCGGTACTCCGGCACGTGCGTCGTCCATCCCAACTCCTTCTCGATTCGTGTCCGGAGCGCCTCTTGAGCCGGCGGCTCGCCGTGGACCAGGTAGGTGATCGCCGGCGGGCGGGAGAATCCGCCCAGCCACCTCATGATCTCGTTCTGATCCGCGTGAGCCGACATCGAGTCGATGCGCTCGATCCGCGCGCCGACCGGCACAAACTCGCCGTGAATCTTCACGGTCTTCGCGCCCTCGATCATCTGGCGTCCGCGAGTGCCGGCAGCCTGATATCCGACAAAGAGCACCGTGTGCCGCGGGTTGGGCAGCGCCGCCTTCAGGTAGTGCAGAATGCGCCCACCGGAGGCCATGCCGCTCGACGAAATCACGATGCAGGGCGCCGGCGATGCCTGTATCTGTCGCGACTGCACGATCGACGACACCGCCGTGAACCGCTGCGTCGTGAACGCGGACACCTGGCCCCGTCCTGTTTGCATGTCCGGATCGAGATCGCGGGTGTGGTTGGCGTAGTGTCGAAGCGCTTCGACCGCCATCGGACTGTCCAGGTACACCGGCACGACCGGGATGCGCCGGGCGGCTTCGAGCCGCTTCAGCCAGTAGATCACTTCTTCGACGCGGCCCACCGCGAATGCCGGGATGATGACCTTGCCGCCACCCGCGATGGTGGCCGCGATGATCCCGGCCAGTCGCTCCCCGTTGTCGTCCTGTTCGTGGAGGCGATCGCCGTAGGTGGATTCAATCAGGAGGACATCGGCCGTCTCAACGCGGCTTGGATCCGGCAGCACCGGGCGATCGTAGCGGCCCAGGTCGCCGCCGAAGAGAATCTGCCGGCCTCCGTCTCCGCCGAGCGTCATCCGGACAAACGACGATCCGAGCAGATGCCCCGCGTCGGTGAAGGCAATGGTGACATCGCCGCTGGCCGACACGGAACGGTCGTAGCCAACCGGCTGCAGCAGCGTCAACGCGCGCTGGGCATCTTCCTCGGTGAACAGTGGCAACGCCGGTGCGTGCTTGGTGTAGCCGCCGCGGTTCGCCTCGCGCGCGTCTTCTTCGGCCAGCCGGCCGGCGTCGGGCAGCATGATGCGGCACAAATCCGCCGTGCTCGGTGTGCAGAACACGCGGCCTCGAAAGCCATCCTTCGCCAGGCGAGGCAGGTAGCCCGTATGGTCGATGTGCGCGTGCGTGAGCACGACGGCATCGATCGTTTTCGGATCAACAGGAAGCGCCTGCCAGTTGCGTTCGCGGAGCTCCTTCAGCCCCTGGAACATGCCGCAGTCGACCAGCACGCGGCGTGTGCCAGAGTCGACCAGGTACTTGGATCCCGTCACCGTGCGCGTCGCGCCCAGAAATGTCAGTGTGCTCGTCATGCAAACAGACCCACCTGTCCACCTGTGTGCCAGAACAGTACTGTCTGGTTCGCGGAGAAGACTCCCCGGCGAACGTAGGAAAGAAGGCCAGCCATCGCTTTCGCCGTGTACGTGTGGTCCAGAAAGATCGCTTCGCAGCGCGCGAGCAGACTGACGGCCGCGTGCGTGTCTGCGGTCGGCACGCCGTACCCGTCCCCAACAAACGTGTCGTCCACCTCGACCGGACACGCATTGGCGAGAGCCGCCCCGTCGATCCCGAGCAGATCGCCCATTCCCGTCATCACGGTGCGGACGGTATCCTGGATTGACGCCGCCGGATCGTCGGCGCTGATGCCGACGACGCGTGTCGTCAGTTCGTAGATCGCGCAGCCAGCCACCATGCCGGATTGCGTGCCCCCCGACGAGGTTGAGTGGACGATCACATCAGGCACAACACCTTGTGAGATAAGTTCGCCGATGCCGCGCGCGAAGCCCAGCGCGCCAAGGGGCGTCGACGCGCCCAGCGGGATTTCGTACGGATGACGGCCCTGCCGTCGCAGTTGCTCGGTAATCGCTGTCATCGCAGGCGCGCGCTCCTCCCGCGTGGCCACGTAGTGCACCTCGGCGCCAAGCAGATCGTCGAGAAGCGCATTCGCGGTCAGCCGATCTGGCCGCGCGCCATTGGCGACGAGCACGCACTTCAGGCCCATGCGCGCCGCCGTCGCGGCCACCACACGCGCGGAATTCGACTGGACGCCACCGACGCTTAGCAGCGTGTCGGCACCCTCGGCGATGGCACGTGCGGCGACGAGCGCAATCTTCCGGACCTTGTTCCCCCCGAACCCGAACGGGATGGCATCGTCGCGCTTGATGAGCAGGCGGGGACCGCCGCCAAGCGACTGACGGAGTCGCGACAATTCCTGGACAGGTGATGGCGCGGGCCAGAGATCGAGCGCCGGAATAGCGAGCAGGCGTTCCCGCGCGGATGCGGTCCACAGCATTCGCGTATTGTATCCTCGCCGCAGAGGGGACGACTCCGAGAGTGGTTAGCGGGTAATCGGCCCGCTGCCGCAAATCGCGCCGAAGAACACCCTGGTGCCATTTCTTGAGAGTGCGTTGTCCTGGGATCGCCGGGCTCTAGCCCGGCCTGATGTCCTGACAGCGAGCCCCGCCTGGGATCGCCGGGCTCCAGCCCGGCTCCGGATCTGGCCACGCTGGAGCGTGGCGATCCCAGGCCCGCTCAGAACGTGAACCGCGCACCCACCTGGAACTTGCGTGGCTGTGAGGCGGCGAGCGGCCGGCCGAAAAACGGCGACGTCATCACAAAGCTGTAGGCCGTGTAGTTGGTGCGATTGAGCAGGTTCTGGCCGGACATGTAGAACTCAATCCGGTAGCGCTTGTCGCCAGCGGCACCGCCAAAACCAGGCGCCAACCCGCCGCCGCCCCCGGCATTGATGACGACCTGCCCGCCTCCCGGGCCGCCGGCCTGCTTGGGTGTCCCGAATCCAAACCCGTACGACACGCGACCGCCCAGATCGAAGGTCGCCGCCCCTCGCGCCGCATTGCGCGACACGCCCACGGGGCGGTCGTTGAAGACGCCGTCGCCGTTGTCGTCCCGGCCCGTCGTGATGTTGAAGGGCATTCCCGACTGGCCTCGCAGGTTGATGCCGACGGTGACGTTGGTCATGGGCGAGATGTTGAACGACGCGCCAACCCGGTGGCGGATGTCCCCGCCGCCCGGGCCCCACTCGGATTCCAGGTTGTCGCCGCTTGGGGGAATCGAGAACGCCCCGATCGTGTTGTTGTCGCTCTTGCTCCACGTGTAGTTGAGCATGAGGAACATCCTCTTCTTGTCCATCCGCACGAGGTTGTAGAACATGCTCACGGCCTGCGACCGTGACCCAGCGTCACTCACCAACTCAATCCTGTTTGCGAACGCGGGGTCCGGACGGATGTCTAACACCGGGGCGTTCAGGTTCCGGCCGCGCAGCAGGCCCAATCCCCATCCGCGCGTGTAGCTGACGCTCAAGCGACCGTTTGTCGAGACGGTCCGATCCACGCCCAGGCTGATCCGATTGGCGGCTGGCAGCGTCAGGGAGTCGGACCACAGGTATTGATTGGATGGCGACGTCGTACCACCAGCGCCTGGATCCGGATACGACGGATTGAAGATGTTCGTCTCGCGCTGGCGAAACCCGTCGACCAGCAGCGTCTGTTTGTAGAGATCGCCGGCAAGCCAGTCGTAGAAGTAGCCGTAGCTTCCGCGAATCGTCATCCGGCCGTCCTTGAACGGCGACCACGCCATCGACATCCGTGGCGAGAGATTCCAGTGGTCTGAGACCTGGCTCTGCACGCCGTACCGCACGCCGCCCGACAGCAGCATGCTGCGGGTAATGCGGTAGTCGTCCTGGACGTAGACAGCCGCCCGGTAGGTCGAATAGCTGATGTTCGGATCGCCAATTCGGCGCGAGTAGCTCATCGGGGTGCCCGCCTGATACTGGGCCAGGCTCGCAAAAGTGTACGTGCCGAGGTAGTTTGTCGTGTCGTCTGAACGGTATCGTCCGCCTTCGAGCAGGAGTCCCGTCCGCCACGAGTTCGCCCCCCGCACGTAGTCGAGGTCGCTCGCCAGTTCAAACTCCGTGGCATGCTGCCCGCCTCGCTGCTGGGCGCCTCCGCTGGTGAACGCGTCCTGCACGCGAATGGTCGGCAGCTCCACCGCTGACTGGCTGCTGTTGCTCGTCGTCCTCAACTGGAAACGCGATTCCGTGAACAGGCGGCGGCCCAGCGGGCCGTTTTCCGACATGCGCAGCGTGTTGTTGGCCGAGGAACTGTCGTACGCCCGGTCGAAAAGGTTGAAGCCACCGACGCCCAGGTCGTGCGACGAGTTGGAATCGCGGTCGAAGCTCAGGCGAAGGGCATGATCCCTGGTCACCGCGTGATCAAGACGCGCGCTGAAGTTGTACGAGTCTCGCGGCTGGCGAAGCGTATTGGTGACCGTCGAGCCGTCTGGCAACACGGCCAGCAGGTTGGGCGAGGTGTATTGCGACGTGCTACCTCCATTGATGGAGAACGACGTCTTGTTCGGCGTGATCGTGCCCGACAGGCCGAGACCGTACTGCCGCAACTGTTCTTGCGGCTTGACGGATGTGAAGGGATTCCTCGCGTTGAGGACATCGTCCATCAGGTGCCCATCCACGCTTCCCCTGAGCGGGCCGTTGCCCGGCATCGTCATGATGTCGATGAACATCATGCCGCTCATGCCGCCGTGGTTCTGGGCGGCGAACATGTCGAGGCGCGGCAGACGAATCGAACGAATCTGCGACTTGGGCGGCAGGCGCCCCCCGGTGAACCCGTCAACGCGGATGACGGACCCGGGCGGAGACATCGCCTGGAGCACCTCCGCCATCTCGTCCGGATCGTCCGGCAAGGCGGCGATCTGTTCGCGCGTGAGCACCGTGCTGAAGGCGCTGCCACCAGGGTCCAGGGCCAATGACTGACGGTCGCGGCTCACCGTGATTTCCTGATCCAGTTTCTTGATGCGCAGGGTGATGCGGCGTCGCGTCTCAGTGCCGCGCACGCGGACATCCCGGACATCGATCGGATCAAAGCCGTCGAATTCCGCGTGGACCGTGTAGCGGCCCTCGAGCAGGTCGTCGAAGACCGCGACGCCGACGCCGCTTGTCGACACCGGCGGAACCGCGGCCGACTCAGTGGCGCTCTCGCTACCCGTGACGGTCACCGCGGCCCGGGGAATGACCGCCCCCGACTGGTCCGCCACGGTGATGACGAGGCGCCCTCGCCGCACCGGCGATTGCGCATCGGCGCCACCCGCCAGGAAGCCGGCGGCCACTGACACCACGAAGCACGAAATCAGCATCCGGCGCGGCGTACGTAATGTCATGTCTCTCAGCACCATCTATGCGCCTCACCCTGGCGGAGGACGCGCACTCAGCCGTGGATCCCTGCGCGTCTTACTTGGTGACCGCGAATTTGCTCGCGTCGATCTTCGGATTGAGCTTGATCGTGTCGAACAGCATTTCCTCGGTGGGCTTGCCGTCAATCGATCGCTGAATCTTGAATGGCAGCTTGACGCCGCCCACCGATTTATATTCGCTGTAGTAGACGCGGAATTCGACGGTGCGCCGCTTGGCCTCGGCCTCCTTGCGGCGTTGCTCGAAGTCCTTCTGCATCTTTTCCATGTCCTCTTTCGACATGTTCGGGGCGCCACCCGCGCCGGTCGTGGGCGCCGCCGCGGTGAAGGTGCTACCTCCGCCTACGGCTCCGCCGCCGCCGATCTGCTGTACCACCCGCGTGCCGCCTGCGCCGCCGGGCCCGCTCGTGGTCTGGATGACCAGCGGTTCCTTGTCCATCCAGCTCACCATCAGCGGCATGTGCGTTTGAGCATCGAGGAACAAGGTCACGGCGAATTCGCCCTGCCCCTTCACGTTGATCACGTCCGCCTTGCCGTCAGCCGATTCGGCCTGCCCGCCGTACGTGAACTCAAGCGGGAAGGCGTCAAGCGATGACGCGAACATCCCGAGCGTCAGTCGGGTGAATTCCTTCTTGTTCGACAAGAGCCGCAAACGATCCGCCTCGATACGCTGCTCGGGCGTCATCTTGGCCGGGTCCATCACCGTGCCGCCGGGTCCCGCGATCCGGATCACGATGTTGCCGCCCTGGAGGTTTGGCGGACGGTCGATTTCCTCTATCACCTGGCCGCCGTTGAAGCCGGAGTTCCTGAACACGCTCATGTTGCCCATCGACACCATCACGCTGCGCATGAGGTACTTGTCGGGCAGCTCCATGGCCATCTCGAACTCGGACTCCGTAGTGTTGCCACCGGGACCGGTTCGTAGCGTCCGGCCAACGCCGGTGATGGTCTTGACCGTCGCGATCTTGTCGCCCCCTAACGCCGCGTGCGCGTCGGCCAGTACCTGGTTCACGTCTTTGCCCTGCCCGGCTACCAGCGCTTCAATCGCGATCACCGCCATCGCCGCCGACATGACATTGCGTCTCATGCGTTCCTCCTGAGTGTTTCGACTCGCAGTGACGGTCGCGTGTTCTTGAGCGGTGATCCGATTATGAGGCTCGATCAGCACTCAGTCCTGAGGGAATCAGTTCGTCGCCGAACTCATGAATCGACGGACCGATCAGAATCCGACCGTGCTACCTGTATTGGACGATTCGATGATGGCGCGTGGCCTGCCCGAAGTGGTTAAGCCTGAGCAAAGAATTTGTTAAGGACGTAAAAAGCGCGTCCGTCCCCCGTCAGAGCTGGTCTCACGGCCCAATCCTGCATGGTACACTCGCCGCCATGCGGGTGCGCAACGTGTCGTTCCGCCTCGTGCTTCCGGGCGTGCTCGTCGGGCTGGTGGTGCTGCTCGCGGTGCTGCAGTACCAGTGGCTCGGCAAGGTCTCGGAGGCCGAGCGCGCGCAGATGCTGCGCTCGCTGACCCAGCGCGCCCGCGAGTTCGCAGACGAGTTTGACGCGGAGATGATGCAGGCGTACCGGGCGCACCAGGTGTCGCGCGACGCCGTCCTGACGAATCGGTTCGACGGACTGGTCGAGTCCGTCGCTCGCTGGCAGGGCACGGCGAAGTATCCGCAGGTGGTCAAAGCCGTCTACCTGGCGGAGCGCGCGGGCAATACCTATACGCTGCGCGCCATGAGCCGGGACCATCGGTCCTTCGACACCCCGCCGTTGCCCGCGTGGCCTGCGCATCTCGAGCCCGTCCGCACGCAACTGGGAAGCGTCGTTGCCACCGACGCCAGGACTGCCGGCAAGCCCCAGATCATCTCGATTACCCTGATGCCGGCGTTGCCCGATGTGCCGGCGCTCGTGGTTCCGGCGTCGAACCAGACTATGCCGTCTGGCCCGATCGCGGCCGACTCGGTAAGGCCGCCGGCTGCCAACCCCACAATGTGGATGCACGTGCTCGACGCCTGTCTCATCGTGGATCTCGACGCCGACTACCTGAAGACAGTAGTGCTCCCGGAGTTGGCGGCACGGCATTTTCCCGACCTCGGCGCAAACGGATATCGGCTGGCCGTCGTGTCGTCGAGCGGTGCGCCGCTGTTTGTTCGTGATGTGCCGGATGGGCAGTCGCTCAATCCCGACCGGGCCGATGTCACGCAGTCCTTCTTTTCGGTGCGCCCGGACATGAGTCTCGTTGGTCCGCCCGGTTCCAATACGCTGGTCGTGCGCTCGCTCGTGGCGCCATCGGCCGGCGCCACGACGCGTTCGCTGGGCGCGTCACCTGTCGACAACGGTCGCTTGTCTGTGCTGGTGGAACAACGATCCGCCGGGACGAGGGGAGCGCCAGGTCCGGCGTCGATGTCAGGCACCTTCAAGTTCCTGTTGCCAGCTTGGCGCGTGGTTCTGCAGCATCAGTCTGGTTCGCTCGACGCGGCAGTCTCCCAGGTGCGTCACCGTAATCTCCTGTTGAGTTTCGGCATTCTCGGCGTCCTGACCGCGGGCGTCGTGATCGTCATCGTCAATGCACGAAGAACCGAACAACTGGCTGCCCGGCGGATGGATTTTGTCGCCACCGTGTCTCACGAGTTGCGGACGCCGCTCGCGGTGATCCGGTCGGCGGCGCAGAACCTCTCGGCTGGGGTCGTCTCCGACCCGGCGCACGCCAGGCGCTACGGCGAATTGATCGACGGCGAAGGTCGCCGCCTCACCGACATGGTGGAGCAGGTGATGGCGCTGGCGGGCCTCGAGAGTGGCAGGCCGCTGCAGGGGACGCGACCGGTGGATGTGCCGGCGCTCGTCAGCGACGTCATGATCTCCTGCGCGTCACTGTGCGATGCCGCGGGCATCACCGTTGAGGTCAATGCGGGACGTGACGCTGATATTCCCCCGGTGATGGCCGACGAGGCCGCGCTTCGGCGTGCGCTGCAGAATCTGGTCACCAACGCGGTCAAGCACGGCGCCGACGGCCGCTGGATTGGCGTCACGGTCAGCGCGCCAGTCGTTCGCGGGGGCAGGGAGGTTCAGATCGTGATCGGCGATCGCGGGCGCGGCATTGATGCCGCCGATCTCGCGCACGTGTTCGAGCCGTTCCACCGCGGCCGCCATGCGGCCGAGCAGCAAGTCCACGGCAACGGGCTCGGCCTTCACCTCGTCAAGCTCATCGCCTCGGCGCACGGCGGACGCGTGAGCGTGCAGTCGACGCCTGGCCACGGGGCCACCTTCACGCTGCACCTGCCGGCCGCGCCGTCTGACACCCGTGCGACGACGTAAGGGCGGAAGGCGGGTCCTTGTGGAGCGAACACCATGAAGCGCGTCCTGCTCATCGAAGACGAACCCGGCCTGGTGATGACACTCACCGACAGGCTGTGCAGTGAGGGCTACGACGTGGCCTCGGCCACTGACGGTTCCACCGGGCTCGTCCGGGCGAGCAACGAGCCGTGGGACGTCATCCTGCTCGACGTCATGCTTCCGGGCAAGAGCGGCTTTGATCTGTGCCGCGACCTCCGCCAGAAAGGTGTCGCGACCCCGATCATCATGCTGACCGCCCGCGGACAGATTGTCGACCGAGTGCTCGGCCTGAAACTTGGCGCCGACGACTATCTCACCAAGCCGTTCGACATGATGGAGTTGCTGGCGCGCATTGAGGTGCAGGTGCGCCGCACGGCAGCATCGCCAGCGGGCGTTCATCAGTACCGGTTTGGCGAGATCCTGGTGGACGCGCGGAAAGCGGAGGTCACCAGGGCCGGCGCGCCCGTGGATGTCCCGGCCAGGGAATTCCTGCTGCTCAAGTACTTCATCGAACACCGCGGCGAGACACTCTCGCGCGAGCGACTGCTGAACGATGTGTGGGGATACCATTCGATGCCGTCCACACGTACGGTCGACGTGCACGTGGCCTGGCTCCGTCAGAAGATCGAACCGAACCCCAAACTCCCGCAGTACATCCTCACGATCCACGGCCTCGGCTACAAATTCGCCGGCTAACTCCGGAACACCTCCCGCATCGATTCGAGTGCGCCCCCGAGTTCGGCGCGGCTGCGGGCGAAGCAGAAACGCACGTGGTTCTCGCCGGCGGGACCGAAATCAACGCCCGGCACACAGCCAATCCGGCCGCGTCCGATCAGATGCTCAACCATCGCCCACGAGCGCGACGAGGACGTGGCCGTGGCTGGCGGTTGCCACGCGTCCGCGATGCGGAGAAACGCATAGAACGCGCCGGGCGGAGGCGGGGCAACGAGCGCGCCCTGCGAAACCTCCGCCGCACCCGCGCAAAACAGGTCGCGCCGCCACTGAAGCTCCGCGCGAAACTGGGCGACCACCTCTTGCGATCCTTCAAGCGCGCCGATTCCACCAAACTGCACGACCGACGACACGTTGTTTGTCGTGAGGCCGATGAGCTTACGAACCCGATCCTGCACCGTCGGGTCGTTGGCGACGAGGTAGCCGAGCCGGAGACCGGTGATCGCGTAGGTCTTGCTGAAGGTGAAGACCGACACCGTCCGCTCGTGCATGTCGGGCAGCGATGCAAGGCTCACGTGCGCGTGGCCGTCGAAGACGACGTCCTCGTACGCCTCGTCTGCAATGACCCAGAGGTTGTGTAACGCCGCGATCTCGGCCACTCGCGTAAGGTCGGATCGCGTCAGCATGCCGCCTGTCGGATTGTGTGGCGAGTTGATGTAGAGGCCCCTGGTTTTGGAAGTCACCCGCGACGCCAGCTCGTCGAGGTCGAACCGCCAGCCGAGCGATTCCCGCAGTGGCACGCGGACCGGGACCGCATGCGCGGCCACGAGCGCGCTGAACATCTGCGGCCAGATCGGATCTGGAACCAGCACCTCGTCTCCGGGCTCAACCAGCGCCTGGCACGCCAGATAGAGCGCGTGGACACCGCCGTTGGTCATCATCACTTCGTCTGGACTCGCCACCGGAATCCGGTTTTTCGTGCGCAGCTTCTCCGCCAGCAGTTGCTGCAGCCGAGGCAGACCAGCCGTCTGGAGATAGTGCGTCTGGTTGGCGTCAACGGCGGCTTTGAGTGCCGCCTTGAGCGAATCGGGCGCGTCGAAGCTCACATCGCCCTGGTCCAGCCGGAAGGGCTTGTCGACCGAGTACATCAGGTCTCGGACGCGAATGATGCCGGAGGTGGGAACCGAATCGAGAAACACACCCATGAAGCTCTCCTGGGACAGACAGAAGCAAGAAGCAAGAAGCAAGAAGCAAGAATCTCGTCATTCCGGCGAAAGCCGGAATCCAGCCAGTGTTCCTCTCTGGATGCCGGATACCACCCCAGCGCGGGTGCCGCGCTGGGGGCCCCGGCGTACGCCGGCATGACGCCTCTATTTCAAGTGCCGCCCACCGTCGACGCGGATCACTTCTCCTGTGATGAAATCCGTTTCAATCAGGAACAGCACCGCTTTCGCCACTTCCCCCGCCCCGCCCCATCGGCCGAGCGGCGTGGCTTGCACGACGGCGTTGAGTTCATCGTCATCCATCCCGGGTGGCGCCAGGATCGGTCCGGGTGCGATGGCGTTCACGAGAATCTGATGCTCGGCCAATTCGAGCGCCAGCGCCTCGGTGAGCGCGATCACCCCTCCCTTGGCCACGTAGTACGCCAGGTACCCTTTGTAGCGGGTTCGGCCGCTGGCTGGCAACCAATCGGCGAAGTTCACAATACGGCCACCGCCCACCTTCCGCATGTGCGGCACCGCCGCCGAGGCACAGAGAAACGCCGCCCTCAGGTCGACCGCCAGTCCGCGGTCCCACTGGGCGTCGGTCAACTCGTCGAACGGGGTGGATGTGTAGATCGACGCCATGTTGACCAGCACATTGAGCCGCCCAAGTTGCTTCATCGTCTCGGCCACCAACGCGCGGCAGTCGTCCGCCTTGGCAAGGTCGGCCTTGATGCAGGCGGCCCGCCGGCCAGCATCACGAACGGCCGCAGCCGCCTGCTCGGCTTCTTCGCGCGACTGGTTGTAGCTCAGCGCGACATCCGCGCCGCGCTCGGCGAGTGCCTTCGCCAGCACGGCACCAATCCGCTTTGGGCCCGTGATGAGCACACCCAGACCATTCAGCTGCATCCTCGTATTGTACCGCCGGCACCGCCCTTCGTCGCGGCCGACTCCTGAAGGCGGGCTGGCTTCTCTCGAAGCGGCCCCTCGAACCAAGCCGACAGCGCTAGTCTGCAAAACGTGCCGCTAGGGCCAAGACATGCTGCGCGAATAGCGCGACCGTCAGGTCCGCGAGTCGTCCCGGTAAGGCATGTTTTGCCGGCTTGCGTGAGCGGGGACGCGTAGAGAGAAGCTAACCCGCCGGAGTGAATTACGTTCTACCCTACGAGCTCCACGCCGGTGAATGGGTCGACGGCAGCCGCAAGAGCGCGGTCCCGCGTGACCAGGTCGGCGCCAAGGAACCCGGCAAGCCACAGGTAGCTCGCATCGTACGGTGAAAGACCGGTCGCATTCGACAGGACGACGACATCCATCGGATTTGGGTCCATCAATGTGATGCCGTATCTGGGATCGAGCGCCCGATCAAGCGCCTCCAGAATCTCGCGCGTCTGACTTGGATGCGCTCGACATCTCTTGTGGGCCACGTTGGCCATTTCGTACCGGAGCAATGTGGGTGCGTACAGCTCGACACCCTCGATCCGTGGGCTCCACTCGTCCGCCCCAGGCTCCGCGAACGTGATTGCCGCGAGCACCGATGTGTCGACGACCACGCGTCTCATCGGCTTCGGCTGTCTCGGTCTTCGCGGACGATCTGAGTCGAATCGTCCGCAGTACTTAAGCCGCTCGCGCGGGCGGCCTGCCAGAGTGCCATCGCCCTGAATGGCCGGATCCGCGTGTGCGTCTCGATCATCGCCATCAACTCACCCTGTAGCGACCGATGGTTCCACCTGGCGCGATCTCGCAACGCCTCGGCCAGTTCGTCCGGCACTTCCTTGATCGAGAGATTCACGGGCATCTGTTATGCCTCCATAATGGAGCCATTATAGATTCATTATGGAGATGATGTCAATGTCTCAGGTTTGGGCCACCAGCATGCGTGATGGTCCCCAGGACCCAGTGCCTTGAGTCAACGTTTTGGCTCAACCGGACGAAGTCCCACGCGGTGGCGAGCGCGGATGCCCGGCCGACCGCGTGTGGCATACTTGAAGGCCGTCGGCCGTCGGCCGTCGGCTGTCGGTCGTCGGCGGGAGACTGGAACGCATGCAGACGATGAACGCAGAAAGACGGGCGGCCATCCCGGTCGCCAACCGGGTCGAAGGGTTCACCTACGCGATCCGCAACATCGTGGCCGAGGCCAGGAAGGTCGAGGCCACGGGGCGAACGGTCAAGTACCTGAACATCGGCGATCCCATCCCGTTTGGCTTCAAGACGCCAGCCCACCTGATCGAGGCGGTGATCAAGGCCCTGCGCGATGGCCACAACGGCTATGGCCCATCCCCTGGCATCCAACCGGCACGCGACGCGGTAGCCGCCGACTTTTCGGCTCGCGGCGTCCCGATGACACCCGATCGCGTGGTGCTGACGTCGGGCACATCGGAAGGCATCGAAATCGCGTTGAACGCGCTCGTCAACCCGGGCGACGAAGTGCTCATCCCGATGCCGACCTATCCGCTCTACACGGCCGTGACGGCCAAGATCGCGGCGCGGACGATCTACTACCGGGCCGATCCGAATCGCGGCTGGCTGCCGGACGTCGAGGAAATCAAGTCGCTCATTACCGCACGGACCCGCGCGCTGGTCGTCATCGATCCCAACAATCCCACCGGCGCCATCTATCCCGACGCGATCCGACGCGAACTGCTGGCACTGGCCGATGAGCATGGCTTCGTGCTGCTGGCCGATGAGGTCTACGCGGATCTCTCGTATGGCACACCCGCGCCACCGATGGCCAGCCTCGCGACCGATGCGCCCGTGATTTCGTTTGGCAGCCTGTCGAAGGCCTACCTGGCGCCGGGATGGAGAGCTGGGTGGATGGCAGTGGGCACGAACCCGCGCCTCGAGGGGGTGCTCGCGGGCGTTCGCAAGTTGGCCGACGGACGGCTGTGCGCGACCGTCCCGATGCAGTACGCCATCACGGCCGCGCTCACCGGCGATCGGTCGCATCAGGTGTCGTTCAGGGCCGCGCTTCGCGAACGGGCCGACCTGACGGTCGCTCGCCTCAACGCGATTCCCGGGATGCGGTGCGTCGCGCCAAAAGGCGCGTTCTACGTCATGCCGCAAGTGAGGTTGCCGGCCGGCCGCACCGACGAGGATTACGTGCTGGCGTTGTTGCGGGAAGCCGGCGTGCTTTGCGTGCACGGTTCCGGCTTCGGCACGCCGCCCGACCAGGGATTCTTCCGCGTCGTCTTCCTCGCCTCACCTGCTGAACTGGGCCAGATCTACGACACGATGGCGCAGTTCACCAGGGAGTACCTCGCGCGAGGCTAGATTTGGTCCCTCCGCTCATGCGCCGCGCGCTGTCGATCGAAACGGGCCGGGGCGCGACGTTCTGGTACGCGCTCGCCGCCATCGCGATGACGTGGCCGCTTATCACCGGCCTCGGGCGCGACATCCCGTGGGATCTCGGTGATTCGGTGCTTAACTGCTGGATCCTGCAGTGGGGCACCGACCACGCGATGCGTTTTCTCGGCGGCGATGTCGGCGCCTTCAGGGGCTACTTCAACGCCAACATCTTCTATCCGGAACCGTTGACGCTCGCGTACTCCGAGCACTTGACGGCACAGCTCATCCAGGTGCTTCCCGTCTACGCCGTCACCGGAAACATCATCCTCTGCTACAACCTGCTCTTCCTGTCGACCTTTGTGCTGTCCGGCCTCGGCGCGTACCTGCTGGTGCGCGATCTCACCGGCAGCGCCAGGGCAGGTTTCGTGGCCGGGTTGTTCTATGCCTTCGCGCCATACCGCATCGGCCAGTTCTCGCACGTGCAGGTGCTCTCGTCACAGTGGATGCCGTTTGCGCTCTACCTCTTTCGCCGGTACTTCGAGACGCGGCGCCTTCGCGCGCTTGCCGGGGCCGTGGTGGTGCTGGTCGCGCAGAACTGGTCGTGCGGTTACTTCCTGCTCTACTTTTCGCCGTTTGCTGCCGCATACGTGCTTTACGAACTGGTCGAACGGGGTGCGTGGCGCCAGTTCAGGATCTGGGTTGAACTGGCGGGCGCAGCCGCGCTTGTGGTCGCCCTGAGCGTGCCACTCCTGCTTCCGTACCTCGCACTGCGCGCCCACGGTTTTGGCCCGAGGCCGTTTGATGAGGTGATGCGGTACTCGGCCGACGTGTACAGCTACCTCACGGCGCACGGGGCGCAGCGTGTGTGGGGCGCGATCGCCCGCGCGTTCCCAAAGGCCGAGGGTGATCTGTTTCCGTCACTCACGCCGGTGCTGCTCGCGCTGGTCGGCCTGGTCGCCCACGCCGGGCGCGTCTGGAGAGCCTCGTGCATTGAGCTGCGCCAGCAGCACGACGCGTCCTGGGCTCGCTGGCGGAGGCCGATCGTCCTGGCCGCCTTCGTGGTGCTGGTCTCCCAACTGGCTGCGGCGCTCATCATCGTCGCCAACGGCGGCTTCGACTGGCAGGTGGCTGGCACAGTCTTTCGCGTACACAATCTGGCGCGCTCGCTGCGGCTAGCCGCGATGGCCGGCGCCGTGCTGCTCATTTTGTCGCCCCGCGCAAGGAACTTCGCGCGCGGCATTCCCCGATCGGCTGTCGTGTTCAGCCTGGTGGCGCTGATAGTCGCATTCCTGCTGTCGCTCGGCCCGATCATCTTCTCGAAGGGTGTGCGAATTGCCGGCGACGGCCCCTACTGGTGGCTCTACCTGAACGTGCCTGGGTACGACGGACTGCGGGTGCCAGCGCGCCTGGCGATGATTGTCGCGTTGTTTCTCGCTGTGCTTGGCGGATACGGCTGCGCGGCGGTCGAAGCCATGCTCGAACGGGCTTCGCAGCGGCGAACACCCCTGTCTGCACCGCGTCGCGCCTGGTGGCCTGGCGTCGCCGTCCTCGCCATTGGCGTGGTCTTCCTGGCCGAGGCGACCTCGGCGCCTATCGAACTGAACGGAACCTGGAAGACCAGTGGCCTTGAACTCCCGCCGGCGCACCTGCTCACCGGCGACGCGCTGCCGAACGTCTATCGCGCCATCCGGTCGCTGCCCGCCAACGCAGCGCTCGTCGAATTTCCGTTTGGTGACGAACAGCACGACATGCGCTACATGGTCGCGTCGGCGGAGCATTGGCGGCCACTCGTGAACGGGTACAGCGGCGGGGCCCCAGTATCCTACTCTCTCAACAAGTCGGCTCTCTCGACGGTGCTTGCGCAGCCGGATCGCGCCTGGAAGGTCCTGTCGACTACGGGCGCCACCCACGCCATCGTTCACGAGAAGATCTACATGAATGGCATTGGACCGAGGGTGTCTGAGTGGCTTCTGTCTCACGGAGCAAGGCAGATCGGATGGTTTGGACCGGACCGCCTCTTCGAACTTCCTCACTCATAGTTGCCTGGTTTTGCGCATCCCTTCACAAGTTGTAGAGCCCCGGTTGGTCCGATCGGTCGAAACGCCCACAAAACGGCCCGGATTGGAACACTTCCCACTCTGACGCGAGTGTGATCGCATTTTGCAGTATCGACGGCTGCGCCCATCTGTCGGAGCGCGGTCTTCCCGAGGAGGATGTCGTGCGTTGGTTGCGGCTAACACTAGGTCTCACGCGATCGTCGTTTGGTGACGCCGTCATCCTGCTCTTCCTGTTTGCACAGGCAGCCGACGGGATGTGTACCTATGTCGGCGTCTCGACGTTGGGCGCGCATCTCGAAGCCAACCCGTTGCTGCTCGTGCTCATCACAACATTCGGTCCCGGCACCGCGGTCATCAGCGCCAAGGTGTTCGCTGCCATCCTCGGCATGTCTCTGCACCGCCTGGGCGTGCATGGCATTCTCGCGGGGTTGACCGGCATCTACCTGCTTGCCGCCCTGCTGCCCTGGGTCAGCATCTTCCTGATGTATTGATCTGATGACAAGCGGTTTCAGAACCCGTTCTCGCGGCCTTGGCACGCCGTAGCCGCAGGCGAAGGCGGCGAGATCTTGCGGCCAGGCCTCTCTCTCCACGTCCCCGACTCCCTCAGTCTGCCCCCGGGATCGCCACGCTCCAGCGTGGCCGGGCTGGAGCCCGGCGTTCCCAGGAAATTGCCCGCCCCAAGGCACTCCCTAATCCCGTCTAGTAATTTCGGTTGTAGAGCGCCAGGATCTCGTCCGGTCCCACCTTCTCCTCCAGCGTCGTCGCCCACGCCCCGAGCCATCTCGAGTTGGGCCGCAGTTTCGCCACGCGATGGATGTTCAGCAGGTGATCCACCGAGATATTGTCGGTGGTCATGTTGCCGGCACCGGCTCCACATCCAAGCGACAGTGACGGTCGAAGGCTGTTGAAGATGCCACCGATTGCGCCTTGCGTAGACGGCGTGTTGACGAGAATCCGGGCCGCGTCCATCTTGGCGAAGTCGTCGATCACGGACTGGTCATTCGCGTAGACGCCAACCGTGTGGCCGATCCCGCCCCGGTGGTTCACGGCCCGGCACACCGCGAGCGCCTCCTCGTACGAATCGCACCGGTAGTACGAGAGCACCGGCATCAGGATCTCGTGGGACAACGGATGCTCGGGGCCGACGCCGTCTGGCTCGGCAATCAGCAGTCGCGTCCCCTTCGGCACCGCAAATCCGGCTCGTTCCGCGAGTGTCGCCGCAGGCTGCCCAACCGCTTCGGACCGCATCCGCATGTTGTCCATGTCGAAACACACCGATCCGAGCGCGACTGCCTGATCGCGCGTGCAGAGATAGGCGCCGCGTTGCTCGAGCAGCGGCTGCAGCCGCTCCGCCACGTCGCGTTCGACCACCAGCGCCTGCTCGCTTGCGCAGACCGTGCCGTTGTCGAACGTCTTCGAGTGCACGATCGATCGCGCCGCCAGCGGGAGATCCGCGGTGGCGTGCACATAGACCGGAACATTGCCAGGGCCAACGCCAAGCGTCGGTGTCCCCGAACGCTGCGCCAGGTCCACGATTGAACTGGTGCCCGTCGCCAGAATCATCGCCAGCGCGGGATGCTTCATCACGTGATCGAGATGATCTGTCTGACCGCGCGTCATCACCTGGATCGCATGCGCCGGGGCTCCAGCCGTTTCGGCAGCCTTGGCCAGAATGCGAACGGTCTCCTTCACGCACTTCCTCGCGCCCCGGTGAGCACTGAAGATGACGGGGTTTCGCGTCTTCATGCAGATGAGCGTCTTGAAGATCGCCGTTGATGTGGGATTGGTGATCGGGACGGTCGCGAGAATCGGCCCCTTCGGCTGCGCAATCTGGATGATGCCCCGCACCGGATCGGCGTGGATCTCGCCGACGGTCTTCGCGTCGCGGATGTCGTCGTACACAAGCAGGCTCGCCCATGCGTTCTTGACGACCTTGTGCTCGTAGAGACCCATGCCCGTCTCGGCGCACGCCAGCCGCGCCAGGTGCATGCGGGCGGTGTAGGCCGCTTCGTAGACTGCCCGGACGATGCGATCAACTCGAGCCTGATCGTACTCCTTGAACAGCCGCGCCGCTTCGCGCGCCCGGCCGACCAGTTCATCGGCGTAGTGGGAGGCCGAATCAGTTGTGCCCATGGTGCAGGATTATTGCACCATCGCCTTGGCTAGCTGCCGAACTTTTCGATGATGCCCTTCTTGTCGAGCCCGAGAATCCCGTGTTTCGCGCCCACTTTCTTGAACGACTCCAGCGCACAGGCCAGCATGGGGATGTCATGGTCCGCCGACAGTTGCGTGCGAATGCGCGCCTGGCCGGCCGGCACCACCGGGAAGAAGAACCCGACGACGTAGATGCCCTCGTAGTAGAGGTCTCGTGCGACATCCTGCGCAAGCTTCGCGTTGAACAGCATCACCGGCACGATCGGGCTGTCACCATCCTTGATGACGAAGCCGGCTTCTTTCAGGCCCTTTCGCCAGAAGATCGCGTTCTGTTCGAGCGTGTCGCGGCGTTCGGTGCTCGCGCTGAGGAGCTCGAGCACCTTGATGGTTGAGGCCGCAATCGGTGGCGGCACGGCGTTGCTGAACAGGTACGGCCTCGCGCGCTGGCGACACAGTTCGACGATTTCCTTGCGCCCCGACACGCAGCCGCCGCTCGCCCCGCCCAGCGCCTTGCCGAGCGTGGTCGTCAGGATGTCGATCTTGCCCATCACGCCGAAGTGCTCGTGCACGCCGCGCCCGGTCTTGCCGATGAAGCCGCTGGCGTGGCTATCGTCGAGAAAAACCAGCGCGTGGTACTGCTCGGCCAACCGGCAGATCTGATCCATTGGCGCGAGATCGCCGTCCATGCTGAAGACGCCATCGGTGATGATGACCCGCACACGCTTGTCCTGGTGCTCCTGCAGTTTCTGCTCCAGGTGCGCCATGTCGCAGTGCTTGTAAGTGTCGTGCATCGCCTTGCAGAGGCGGATGCCATCGACGATGCTCGCGTGGACCAGGCGATCCGAGATCATCACGTCTTCGGGGCCGAGAATGGCCTCGAACACGCCGGCGTTGGCATCAAGACAACTGGCGAACAGGATCGTGTCCTCAGTGCCGAGGAATTCCGTCAGCTTGCTCTCCAGGATCCGGTGCACGTCCTGCGTGCCGCAGATGAAGCGGACGCTCGACATGCCGTAGCCGCGCTCGTCGAGCGCCCGGTGCGCCGCGGCGACCACATCCGGGTGGCTCGACAGCCCGAGATAGTTGTTCGCACAGAGATTGATGACCTCGCGCAGCTCTGCGCCGCGTGGAAACTCGACGCTGATGTGCGCGGACTGCGGAGAATGGATCGCGCGTTCTTCCTTGAACAGGCCCTTCTCGCGAATCCCCGCCAGTTCATTCTGGAAGGCATCCTTGACTGCCGCCGGGTACGCCATGTCAGGCTCCCTTCTTCGCCAGGTGCCTGTTCACCAGCGCGATGATGCTCGTGACCGTATCGAACGCCTCCGGCGACGCCTCGGCATCCGGGATGCTGATGATGAACTTCTTTTCGAGAAACCGCTTCAGGCTCACCATGCTGAAGCTGTCGACGATGCCGCCGGAGATCAGGGGCGTGTTCTCGTTGAGATCGACGTCGTCGGCCTCGTCTTCGTCGAGGTATTCATTCCTGATGTAGTCCAGAATCATCTCTTTCACGGTTGGCTCCCTTGATACGAGAGGCGCGGGGCGCGAGGCGTGAGGCGTGAGGGAAGAACTCTGTCCGACCCCTAGCGCCTATCGCCACTCGCCTAACGCCTGGTCCCTGCACTAGTCATCATCCATCGTGCTGATGTCGCCGATCGGTTGTCCGAGTTCCTTGGCCTTCAGCACGCGCCGCAGGATCTTGCCGCTGCGCGTCTTGGGCACCTTCTCCACAAACTCTATCTCTTGCGGCATCGCCAGCGGCGACAACTTCTTCCGCACGTAGTTCATGATGTCGAGTTCGAGATCCGCGTTGGCCGTGAATCCCGGCCGCAGCGCCACGAACGCCTTGACCACCTCCATGTTGACCGGGTCGGGTTTGCCGATGGCCGCCGACTCGGCGACCGCCGGATGCTCCAGCAGCGCGCTCTCGATTTCGAACGGTCCCACCAGGTGGCCGCCAGTGTTGATCACATCATCATCGCGGCCGCAAAACCAGAAGTAGCCGTCCTTGTCGAGGCTGGCCTGATCGCCGCAGATGTACCAGCCGTTTAGAAACTTGCTGTAGTACGTGGCCGTGTTGTTCCAGTACGTGCGCATCAGGCTCGGCCAGGGTGGCCGGATGGCAATCAGGCCGACGCGGCCGGGCTCGGTGATCGGTTCGCCCGTCTTGGGCTCGACCACCGCCGCCGTCAGCGCCGGGAACGGCCGGCCCATGCTCCCCGGCTTCACCGGCATGCCGGGCAGGTTGGTCACCACGATAGAGCCGGTTTCGGTCTGCCAGAACGTGTCGTGGAACCACAGCCCGAACGCCTCGTGGCCCCAGCGCACGGCCTCCGGGTTCAGCGGTTCGCCCACGCTGCACATGTGGCGGAGGCTGGTGAGGTTGCGGCGGCGGACCGGCTCGAATCCGTCCCTCATCAGCATGCGGATGGCGGTCGGCGCGGTGTACCACACGGTGATGTGGTGGCGTTCAATGGTGGCGTACCAGCGGTCGCTCGAGAACCCCGCGTCGAGCACGACCTGTGTGGCGCCCATCACCCATGGTCCGATGATGCCGTAGCTGGTACCCGTCACCCAGCCAGGGTCGGCGGTGCACCAGTAGATGTCGTCGTCTCTGACATCGAGCACGACCTTCGTTGTCAGATACTGCGCGAAGACGCTGCCATGCACGTGCATCGCACCCTTGGGCGCGCCCGTGGTGCCGCTCGTATAGTGCAGCACGCTTGGCGTCTCGGCGTACGTGGGCGCGATCGCGAACTCGTCGGCCCGATGGTCCATCATCCGGTAGTCGATCTCGCCGTCCCTGAGCTTGCGTCCGTCTTCGTCGTGATCGATGACGATGATGGCCTTCAAGTCGGGCAGGCGGTCCTTGGCTTTGCGGACTTTGCCGACGTGACGCTTCTGCGTGATGATCGCGGTGGCCTTGCTATCGAGCATCCGGGCGACGAGCGCGTCTTCGCCAAACGCGGAGAAGAGCGGCTCGACGACGGCACCCGTCTTGAGGACACCGAGAAACCCGATGTAGAGCTCGGGAATCTTGTCGAGAAACAGGCAGACGCGGTCGAGTTGACGAATCGACACGGTACCGCGCAGGAACTGGGCCCACCCGTTGCTCAACTGCTGCAGGTCACGGAACGTGAAGCGCCGGAGCGTTCCGTCGTGACCCTCGTGAATCAACGCCAGTTTTTCGCCGCGGCCGGCTTCGACATGACGATCGACGCACAGGTACCCGATGTTCACCTTGCCGCCCTCGGCGTAGCCGAGTTCTTTGCGGGCGACATCCCACGTCGTCTCGCGACGTAATTGCTCGTAATCAACGGCCATCAGAATTTCTCCTTGGCACGCCAAAGCCCTTCGACAAGCTCAGGGCGAAGGCGGCCGTGTGCAGGCGTAGGGCGTCGGCCGACGCCCGCTGACCACCACCAACGCCACCACCTGCGCTCGCGTACTGGCCAGCGACAAATGTATCTCATCAACACCAAGTCTGTGCGCCACCTCTGCTGTCTCGCCGCCGAGCGTGATTGTGTATCTGCCTTCCTCGCGGCCGACCTCGAGGTCGTGCCACGACATGGATCCCACTTTGCCCGTACCAAGGGCCTTGAAGCAGGCTTCCTTCGCAGCAAACCCTGCGGCATATCCCATCACGGGTCGCCGAAGCGCCTGGCTGTGGGCCATCTCGGATGGCGTCAACACGTCGTCGAAGCTGTCGCCGTCGCGTCGCACACGCTCGCGCTCGAATCGGGCGACCTCAACGAGGTCGATGCCACAGCCGAGAATCATGGGAATTCCGTCGCGTCTCGCAGTCGTTCGGGGGGACTGACCGGTCGGGGGAAACACGGAGGAAGAACGCGCAAAGTGTACCACAGAAAAACGGAGGATAATACGCTCACGATGGCCGAGGAGTTTGAACAACTCTCGCTCCACAGCGATATCGAGATCGCCCGCGACGTCCGGTTCGCCGACGACCTGACGGTGTTGCTCGCGAGAAGGCCGTGACGCGTCGCGTCGTTCTACTACTCGTCGTGTGTCTCACGGTCGTCCAGGCCGCCGGAGCCGCCGCGCAGAAAACCGCGTCGGCCCAGGATGGCGTCACGTTGCTTCTGCTCAAGCTCGAAAAGATCATCACGGCTAGCCAGCCCGACGCGTATTTTGATCTGCTCTCGGCCCGAGCCAGCCCCGATCGGGCCGCACAGGCGGCGCAATTTCTGATCGGCCCGGGCATTGGGCGCGCCGTCGTTCGCGAGCGGGACCGAGCGCCGCTCGATGGCACCCTGCCGGGCGACGGCTACCGCCTCATGCTCGAGATCTTCACCGAGCGCGGGATTCGCGCGCGCATCACCACCTGGCAACTGGATGTCCGGCGCGTGGCGGGCACGCCGGATCAGGACGAATGGCGAATCAGCGATCAGACGCTTTTGACCACACTGGACGGATTGTTCCGGCTCGCACTCAATCCCTCGAAGCAGTATCGGGTGCGCAACCTCACCCTGCGGTCCGACGATCTCGACATCAATCTGGCGGACGGCCACTTGTTCGTCGCCGAGACCACCGAGGGCCCGACCGCCGTTGTGCTGATGCCGTCGCGCGGCGGGACGTTCGTCTTCAAGCCGACGCCGGAGACTGAACGCGGCCAGGTGAGGATCTACTGCGGATCGGAGACCCTGCAAGATCAATACAACGCCGCTTTCGTGCGCGTTCATCCGGGCGATTTCGGGACGCGGTTTCCGGCAGCCACGCTGACGGCCGAACCGGTCGACCGGGGACTCTTCCGGCGAGCGGTGACCATCTTCCGTGACGATCTGAGCAAGTCGTTCGGTCTGGATCTGGCGGACTTGAGCCGCGACATATGGTCGTTCACGCCGCTGCCTGGCGACTTGCTGGCCGAGATCCACACGAAGAAGTTCCGGATACTGACCTACACCAGAGTCGCCAACGAACCCGAAGATATCTCGTTGTTCGATCGTGTGCGCCGGCGGAACATCAGTGTCTATCCGTCGGCATCCCGCATCGCGTCGGAGGGTCGGTTTTTCGACGAGGACACGCACGCCGCATTCATCGTGGAGCGCACGGAACTGAACCTGACGATCGATCCGGATCGGTACTGGCTCGAAGGGGTGGCCCGCATCCGGCTGCGTGTGAAAGACCCCGCGCTGAACACGCTGACGCTGCGGTTGGCCGAATCCCTCACCATCAACGGGATCTTCAGTCCGGAGTTTGGACGGCTCCTGTCGCTCCGCGTCCGCAATCAGGCCAACCTGGTCGTCACCTTGCCTGCCTTTGCCGTCAGAGGCACGGAGATCACGCTTCTGATCAGCTACTCGGGACGGCTCGTTCCGCCGCCGCCCGATCGCGAAGGCTTCGGACCGCAGTTTCCTCAGGACCCGCTTGGCGGGCTCGACGAGATCCGCTTCACCGGTGAGCCGAGCGTGCTCTACTCGACCAACAGCGCGTGGTACCCGCAGGGCGCCGCCACGGCGTACGGATCGGCTCGCATGAGACTGACCGTGCCCGAACGGTTCCAGGTACTGGCCAGTGGCACCCTCCAGCCCGGATTCCCGAAGGCTGCCCCTGCCATCAACGGGAAGATTTCCGCCGTCCAGTACGACTTCGACGCGACGCAACCGGTCCGATATCTTGCGTGTGTCATCAGCCGCTTCCAGCATGTCGCGTCAACCACGATCCCGACCAAGTACGAGGGCTCAGGCGATGTCGGCAGCGTCACGCTGAGCGTGGAGGCCAACCCCCGCGAATTTGGCAAGGGAAGCGAAACGCTGCCGATCGCCGAGAACGTGCTTCGGTACTACGCGTCCATCATCGGTGATGCGCCCTATCAGAGCCTGACGCTCGGCCTGATCGAACGCGACACGCCCGGCGGCCACAGTCCCGCGTACATGTCCGTGCTGAACCAGCCCCTGCCGACAGCGGCGTTCAGTTGGCGCAACGATCCCGCCGCGTTTCCCAACTTCCCGGAGTTCTTCGTCGCACATGAACTGGCGCACCAGTGGTGGGGCCAGGCTGTCGGATGGCGCAGTTATCACGAGCGCTGGATCAGCGAAGGATTCGCGCAGTATTTTGCGGCGCTGTACGCGAGGCAGATCCGCGGCGACGGCACGTTCAACGACCTGATTCGCCGGATGGCCCGCTGGGGAATAGACAAAGCTGAAGAAGGGCCCATCTCGCTCGGCTATCGCCTGGGCCACATCCGCGGGGACACGCAGATTTTCCGTGCCCTCGTCTACAACAAGTCGGCCGTCGTGCTCGACATGCTGCGGCGGCGCCTGGGCGACGAGACGTTTTTTCACGGGCTCCGGCGTTTCTACAAGGACTGGCGCTTCCGCAAGGCGGGAACCGACAACGTGCAGCAGGCCTTCGAGGCAGAGAGCGGGCAGTCGCTCGGGCGATTCTTCGACGCGTGGGTGCACGGCGCCGGGGTGCCCGCGCTCAGGTCGTCGTGGCAACTCGACCCGGCAGCCGCCGTCCCGACGGCCGTCGTGCGGCTGGAGCAAATTGGAGTTCAGTACGAATATCCCGTGACCGTGACGCTGCGCTACGCGATCGGACCGGCCGACGATGTGCTCGTGTCGGTCGTGGATCGCATCACCGACATCCGCCTGCCCCTCAAAGGCCGCCTGCGCGACGTCGAGATCAATCGGGACGGACTCACCATCGTCGACGTCTCCCGCCGGTAGCCGCCCGACTAATCCCTTGCTATGATGGCACGCATGGATACCGTCACTCTGCGCATCGATGGGCGCGAGATTACGACCGAGAAGGGCAAGACCATTCTCCAGGCCGCCCTCGACAACGGCATTTCTATCCCCTACTACTGCTACCACCCCGGTCTCGGTGTCGACGGTTCCTGCCGCGTCTGCATCGTCAAGGTCGAGAAGATGCCGAAATTGCAGACGTCGTGCTCGACCGTCTGCGGCGATGGCATGGTGGTCGATACGCGCAGCCGCGAAGTGATGGACGCGCGCGCAAGCGTATTTGAGTTCCTGCTCATCAATCACCCGCTCGATTGCCCGGTGTGTGACAAGGGTGGCGAGTGTCCGCTGCAGGATTTTTCGTACACGTTCGGCCCCAAGGGAAGCCGGATGGAGTTCCCGCGCCGCACGTTCGACGGCGAGGGCGTGAAGGCCGACATCGATTTTGGTCCGACGCTGATGTTGAACCGCAATCGCTGCATCCTGTGCACGCGCTGCGTGCGCTTCATGCGCGACATCGATGGCGAGGCGCAGATCGGGATCGTCGATCGCGGCAACGGGAGCCAGATCTCCACGTTCCAGGAGCGAGGCGTGCATTCGCTCGTGTCCGGCAACCTGATGGATGTATGCCCCGTGGGGGCCATCACGACGCGCGACTACCGCTTCAAGTCGAGGCCGTGGGATAACCCGATTGCCGTCGATACGACGTGCACGTTGTGTTCGAAGGGCTGCAACACGACCGCGTGGCTCAAGGCCAAGCCCGAGTGGGCAAAGGGCGCGCGGCTGATTCGGATCACGCCACGCTACAACGCGGATGTGAATGGCTACTGGATGTGCGACATCGGTCGCTTCCAGTATCACTGGGTCGAAAGTGACGCGAGATTGACGACGCCGCTGGTGCGCCAGAATTCCGGAGCGCAGGCAGCGGCCACCTGGCCTGGTGCCCTGGCCCGCCTCGCCGAGCACGTCCGGCCGGTGCTGCAGACCGAAGCGTCAGCGTTCCGCGTCCTGGTGTCGGCGCATGCGTCTCACGAAGAACTGTTCCTCGTCCGTGAGCTCGTGCAGAAGGCGCAAGGCCCGAACGCGACGTACCGTGTCGATGTGAGTTGGGCGACGTCCGAGAAGCCGCAGCCCGCACGCACGAAGTTCAAGGTGCCAGTTGTTGATGCGCCCAATGTGGCTGGCGCACGCACGTTCGGTCTCAATGTGCCCGTGGGCGATTCGGACCGCGCTGATCTTTGGGGCTTGCGCCGCGCCGTCGACGCGGGCACCGTCAAGGCGCTGTTTGTCTTCGATCCCGGTCCCGATGGCAGCATCGGAGACATCTCGTGGATCATCGACGCCAGGACGTCCGGCAAGCTGGCGTATCTGGTCGTGCTGGGGCCCGTGAGCACGGCGTTGACGGCAGCCGCTGATGTGGTGCTGCCTGGTGCTGCCTGGACCGAAAAGGACGCGACCTACACCAACGATGGCGGCCGTCTGCAGGCCACCTCGCGCGTGATGAACGCGCCCGGTGAGGCCCGCGAAGACTGGCAGGTGCTGACGCAGGTCGCCGAGGCGCTGGGTGTGGCGATGAAGTACGCGGATTCGGCTGCCGTGCGCGCCGCGATCGCCGAGACGATGGCCGGCGTGCCTGGGATGGCCGGGATTGCGCAGGTCATGATTGCGAAGCCGCAGACCGCGAGCATGTGGTTGCAGACGTCGAATCCGTCCGAGCGCTGGAAGTGGGATCACATGTTCCAGGACCTGCCGCCAGTCAAAGGCGAACCCCACGTCGTACGGGCGGAATTGATCAAGAAGTAGACGATGGATAACGTCACGCTCTTTGCCGCCTTCGTCGCCGGTCTGCTGTCGTTCGTCTCGCCGTGCGTGCTGCCGCTCATCCCGGGCTACCTGTCGTTTGTCTCCGGCGTGTCGCTCGAAGAGATGCGCGGCGGAAACGATGCCCAGGGCACCGCGCGCGCACGCGGCAAGGTGTTGCTGTCGTCGCTCGGCTTCATCTGCGGATTCACGATCGTCTTCGTTTCGCTGGGCGCGTCAGCCAGCGCCGTCGGCGAATTCCTGATGAGTCGCCTCAGCATCCTCGGCAAGGTGGCGGGGGCCGTGATCATCCTGTTCGGCCTGCACATGATGGGCGTGCTGAAGATCGGCTGGCTCTATAACGAGAAGCGCGTGCAGACCCAGAAGAAGCCAGCCGGCCCGCTGGGTGCCATTGTGGTGGGCATCGCGTTCGCGTTCGGATGGACACCCTGCATCGGACCCATCCTGGCCGGCATTCTGGCGATTGCCGCCAGCAAGGAGACGGTGTGGCAGGGGATCGAGCTGCTGTTGGCCTATTCGCTTGGCCTCGGCATCCCGTTCCTGATCACGTCGCTGGCTATCAACCAGTTCTTCGCGGCCTTCGCGCGCATCCGCAAGCACTATCACGCCATCGAAGTCACGTCGGGCCTCCTGCTCGTGACCGTCGGCGTCCTGATGATCACCAACCGATTGACGGTGATCGCCCAGTACCTGTCGTCGTTCCTCCCGACGCTCTGAATTTAGTTCTGTTCGTAGGGGCGCCACTCATCGCGCCCTTGTACCGCTCCCCCCTGCGATATAGTACGAATCGATGTCGTCCGCCCCGGAACCGACCGCTCCAGATCCCATCGGACCCGCCCAGCGCACAGGCGTCGTCTCGACGCTCGCCAAAATCGCCATCACCGCTGCGCTCTACGCCTTGGTGGCGTACTGGGTCGATGTCGGCGCTCTGTGGGCCCGATTGCGCACCGTCCAGATTGCCTGGGTGGTGCTTGGCGTCGTCGTCTATGTCGCCGGTCAATGGCTGAGCGCCTACAAGTGGTGGCTGTTGCTCAGGCCCGTCAAGCTCGTCGTGCCCTACCTGCGCGTCGTCGGTTTCTACTTCGTCGGCATGTTCTTCAACATCTTCCTGCCGACCATCGTCGGCGGCGACGCCGTCAAGGCCATCGTCCTCGCCCGCGAAACAGGCGCGCTGGCCCGGTCGACCATGTCCGTGTTCATGGAGCGCAACGTCGGGCTGTTTGCGCTGCTGACCATCGCGACGATTGCCGCCGCGTTCGCGCCGCCCGTCATCGTGATGCGTTTGTCCCTGCTGTCGCTCACGCTGCTGCTGTTCGCGGCATTTATTGTCGCCAATCTGGTGATTACCAACCGGCACGCGTATCGTCTGGTCGACTACTTGATCGCGATGACGCCGCTCTCGCGCATCCGCTCGCGAGCCTCGTCGCTCTACGACGCCGTCGTGCCGTATCGGGGCGCGGCTGGCGTGATTTCGGCCTCTGTTGGCGTCTCTTTCGTGTTCCAGGCCATCGTCATCCTCGTGGTATTCTTGAACGCCAAGGCGCTCGCTCATGATGTGCCGGTGTCGGCCCTGGCGGTGTTCGTGCCGCTCATCTCGTTGGCGGGGATGCTGCCGCTCAGCGTCAACGGTCTTGGCATCCGCGAGGCGCTGTACTTGTTGCTGTTCGGCCAGATCGGCATTCCAGCCGATGTGGCGGTGTCGATGGCGCTCCTCTATGCCGTCGTGACCCTCACGGCGAGCCTTCCGGGCGGAATCGTGTCAATGGTGCAGCGGCGTCCAGATCGGCTCGTTGCGCCACGCGCCCGTTAAGTAGGATGTCGGTGGAGGAAGATTCAATGAAGAGCCGGACCGTTCGCGTTCTCATGGTCGCGATAGCCGTCGTGGCTCAGGCCGGCGCAGGCTATCTGGCGTGGAGGCTCGACCAGCAGATGCGCGCCGAGCGGACGACCATCGCCGCATTCGAGGCGCAGGTCCGTCAGGCGTCGGAGTCGCTTGCGGCCATCGGCGCGGCCGAGCGGGGGTACGTGGCCGAAGGCCAGAGCGGCGAACGATGGCAGACGCAGGTGACGACGATGATGAAGGGCGCGACGCCGAAGTTGACGGATCTTCGGCTCGCGGCAAAGACACCCGAGGCACAGGGCGCGCTCGAAACCGCCATTGAGATCATGGCGTCGTTTGGCCAGGCCGACGCGAAGGCCCGCGATTATGTCAGTTCCGGCCAGCGGCTCTCGGCATCGGACGTGATCTTCGCCGACGGTCCCGGCTTGCTGACGAGAGCGATCGCCGCACTCGAAGATGCCCGCGTCCGCGAGAACGTCCAGCATGAGGCCGCCCTCGCGAAAATGCAGCAGACGCAGTTGTTCTATCTCGGCGGCGCCGTTGGGTTGACGCTCGTGATCCTGCTTGTGCTCGTGCCGGTTCCACGAGTCACAGAGGGCTCGGACGTCGGTGATGGCGTGGCGCGCGCGCCGGTCGGCGCCGGTCTGGGCCTGTCGCAACCGTCGAGCAAGACTGCCGGGGCAAAGGCGATGGCAAAGCCCGCGACAGGGTCCGCGGGACTGACCGGTCACGATCCCCGGGAAACGGCGTGGTCTGCACGCGTGCAGGAACTGGGTGCGGCTGCCGATATCTGCGCTTCGCTGGCCCGCGTCCAGAATCTCCAGGAACTGCCGGCTCTGCTCGAACGGGCAGCCGGCGTGCTTGATGCGACCGGTGTCATTATCTGGATGTCGGAAGGATCGCCCGCGCTCCTGCGCCCCGTATTGGCACACGGGTATGCGCCGGCCACGTTGGCGCGCATGGGCTCGATTGGACCCGATGCCGACAACGCCACGGCAACGGCCTACCGGACACGAACCGTGCAGACGCTGCCGGCGGACCCGCCGTCTGGCGGGGCCCTTGTCGTCCCACTGGTCACGGCGGATGGCTGCACGGGCGCAATCGCGGTCGAGTTGAAGAAGGGTGTCGAACCGAGCGACTACCTGCGCGCCGTCACCACGATCCTCGCCGCGCAGTTGGCCACGCTCATCACGTCGGCGCCCGCGGCGGATGCTTTGCACGCCAGGGAGTAGCGGCACGTGGGGAACGCTGGCTCACCGGTTCTCGATCCCGACACGATCACCGAGTTGCGCAGGGCGAAAGTTGACTACGGGAATCCGCTGCTCATCAGACAACTCGTCGAGATCTATCGGACCAACGCCCCGAAGCGGATCGAACAACTCCGGGGCGCGATTGCGGGCGGCGATGCCAGGACGCTCGGAATGGTTGCGCACACGCTGAAGACTAATTGCGCGATGCTGGGCGCGACCGCGATGGCCGCCATGTGTGCGACACTCGAGGAGTACGGTGACCAGGCGACCTTTGATGATGCGGTCGCGGTGTTCAGACGGGTCGAAACGGAATTCGAGAGGGTCCTCGCGGCGCTGACGCAGCTACTGACAGAAGAACCGGTGGGCATGTGACCGTGTAGGGGCAACCCCCCGTGGTTGCCCCGCGTGATTCGGGCGGGCACCCTTCGACTCCGCTCAGGGCAGGCGGGGGCCCGCCCCTACGGCGTGCAGGCATTGGCCTACCGTCTACTGGCTACTTCTCGTACGCTGGTTTTCCTCGCACGATGACCTTCGGCTTGCTCGGCGTGGCCTTCTCGAAGGTCGCCTTCACGCTCATGGCCTTCTTGTCGCGCGACAGGCCAATCGTCGCGTCGCCTTCCTTGTCGCGCAACTGCGCCACCAGCGTGTTGGCGTCGGTAATGGGCTTGTCATTGACCGCCGTGATCACATCCCCTGCCTTGATGCCCGCTTTGGCAGCCGGGCTGTCGGCGCGCACGGTCGACACCAGCACGCCGCCTTTCACCCCAAAATACGCCGCCAGTTCAGACGTCAGCTCCTGAACCGTCACGCCGAGACGGCCCCGGTTTGTGAACGCCTCGAAGAACGGGGCTTCGAAGGTGAACACGCCTTCTGACGGCGTCCGCGGTGCCAGCATTCCTGGCCCGCCTGGCATTCCCGGTCCACCCGGCATTCCCCTCCCACCAGGCTGACGCTCCATCCTGAACTGACGAATCAAGGGCTCGACCTGCGCCATGCCGCGCTCGATTTCGCGCCGGATGCCGTCCCGGTTGACCATCACGTCCACGAGCGGTCCTTCTGCCGTGGTCAGTGTGGCCTCGACATCGGTGCGCTTCCCTTCGCGCATCACGCCAATCTTCACCGCACGGCCCGGTGCCGATTCGCTGACCAGGCGCGTGAATTGACGCGTGCTGCGAACGGCTTCGCCATCAAACTGGACAATGACGTCGCCCGCCTTCAGCCCGGCCTTGGCCGCAGCCGTTTCCTTCGTCACGTCTTCGACGACCACACCAGTCTGCCCTGCCAGCTTCATCTTGGTCACATCGGCCGCTTCAACATCACGGATCGAGACGCCAAGGCGTGGCCCTCCGAACGCGAAGTAGCTGCCGGCCTGGCCGACCCGGGCCACGCCCTGAGGCTGCTCGCCGTCGCGCCCATCGACCGTCACAACGACGTTGTGCCGTTCCTGCCGTGTACCCGTATCCTGGGCCGCGACCGCAGGCGCCCACGCGACCGCCGCCGCCGCCACGGCAAGAATCACCACCGTCAGTCCGATTGCATGACCTAAACGCATGACCTGCCTCCAGATAACCAAGTGTGCCAACTACACCGACTCAGACGTGCGGCTCATCTGTTTGGTCGGCCCGCAACCCGGGCCACTGAAATTGGGTCAGACCCAGTTTCTCATGTCAGTCTCATTTTCGTGGGTCTGTTTCCGACCCTATATTGCAGTTTCTGCAACACCTCCGCCTGACGGCGGCAAGAAATGACCTCGGAAGAGGACGCGGGTCCAGCTGACAATGGGGTTAGCAGCGGATAATTGGGTCAGACCCCTTTTAATCTGGCCTGGCACCGCCAATGCGCCGATACACACAGGGAACCGTGCCGGTCTGGCGAGACTCGTGGTCTCGAACCAACCGGAAACCTTGTGTCCGTTGCCGTAACGTGACGGTTTTATTGGTGTTAGTTTATGACAACCGCCCTCAGCGGCGTGCCGTTGCGATCTACCGGAGCAAGCCATGACACCGTCCCAGGATCCTGAGCCGAACACAGACGACTCCGGCACAGACGCGCTCGATGCCGCCTGGAACGAGGCGCGCCAGCGGTTCGTCGCGGGGTTCCCAACGCGCTCAGATTCAATCGGCTACCTCCTCGGTCTGGTCGCCACGTTTGGCGGCCAGGGCCCGCTGATCCCGCTGCAAGAGATCGTCCACAAGACGGCCGGGCTGGCGGGCACGATTGGCTTCCCCACCGTGTCGGCTCGTGCGCGCGATTTGGAGGATCTGCTCGATCAGGTCCCGACTGGCAAACTGGATGTCAGTCGCGCCAACCTTCTCTTTGAATCGATCGAAGAGGGCTTTTCGACGGATCTCGCCAACCCGCCGCTGTGGGCGGGCGCCATGTCGAAGGCCGATCACCAGCCGCGAATCATGGTCGTCGAAGACGACGAGGATCAGCGGGAGGTCGTGGGCATTCATCTGCGGGCAGCCGGGTACGAACCGGTATTCGTCCCAACCGGCGACATCGCAGTCGAGGCGGCGCGGCAGCATCGTCCCGACCTCATCTTGCTCGACGCGAATCTTCCGGGCCTCGATGGCTACTCGGTCTGCCGCCTCCTCAAGCTCGATCCGGATCTGGCCACGACGCCCGTCGTCTTCATGACGGTGCGCGCCCGACTCGACGACAAGATCGTCGGTCTGCTCCTCGGCGCCGACGACTATTTGATCAAGCCGGTCGACATGACCGAGCTCACGCTCCGCATCCAGTTGCTGCTCGCCAAACATGCCAGTCGGAGCGATGCCCGGCCCGCGTTCTCGCTGCCAGACGAGGGCAAGGAACTCGATTTCGAGAGCTTCGTCGCCGTCGCGCGCGAGCAACTCGCCCTGCATGCGGCGACACTCGTCCTTGTGCGGACGCCGGAAGCTCGATTGATGGAAACCTACACGGCGTTCCGAACCGAATCCCGGCGCCGCGACCTGGTCGCCTGCTACGGGCCCGCCCACATCATCCTGCTCCTCGTCGACATGCCGACACCGAAGGCGACCGTCCGGCTCACCGACCTCATGAACCGTCTCGGACGCGGCACGCCGCCGCGTTTCCAGGTGGGTTTGGCGGTGTCTGCTGCCGCGGGGGCGAAGCCCTTCGAATTGCTGCTGGCCGAGGCCGACGAAGCCACCGTCGCGGCTCGGAAGTTCGGACTGCTGCTGGTCGTCGCCGGCGAGCCGTTGCTTGAAGCCACGGAATCGCGCCGCAAAGGCACAGTTGTGTTGGCTGATGATGACCCCGACGTCACGCGACTGATCCACGCGCAACTGAAGGCGGCCGGGTACGTCACGGTTGTGACATCGGACGGCAGCCAGGCCGTCGCCGCCATCGAACAACATCGACCCGACATCGTGATTATCGACATGATGATGCCGCGGATGACCGGGTTCGATGTGTTGGCGTCGATCCGTAACCTGCCCGCACGGCCGCGGAGCATTGTCCTGTCGGCGCGCGGCCGCGAACAGGACGTGACGCGCGCCTTTGCCCTGGGTGCCGACGACTATATGACCAAGCCATTCAATCCCCAGGAACTGCTCGCCCGCATCGAGCGGCTGCTGCGATAGATGCTCCGGATAGCCGACCTCCTCATCGCCGTGCTGGTGCCGTTCCTGATCTTCAGCGCGCTCGGGCTGATAGCCATGTTGGTGTTTCTCGTGTTACAGCGCGTCATCGACGAAATCCAGTTTCGCCGACGGCGCTCACTCACGGCCCGCTATCGCCCGGCCGTTGACGCCCTGCTGCGGCCGGACGGGGGACACGATGCGCTGGTCGAGCTGGCGCGGGCGCCGAAACGCCATCGCGCCGCGATTGCCGCAATGCTGCTCAAGCCCCTCGCCATTTCGACCGGATCCGTCGTCGAACGCCTGCGCGACGCGGCACGCGCGATGGGCCTGATTGAACAGTGGGCCCGGCGGCTCTCAGATCGGCGCTGGTGGGTACGAGCAGAATCGACTCGCGCGTTGGGGCTGGTTCGCGAGAACCGCGCCCTGTCGCTTCTCGTCGCGGCCCTCGATGATGATCACGAGGAGGTTCGGGCGGCCGCTGTTGATGCGTTGGGCCTGATCGGAAATCCGCAGGCGATTCCGGTGCTCCTGAGCCGCCTGGCGGACCAATCCAGAAACCAGCGGGCCCGGATCATTGAGGCCCTCCGAGAGTTCGGCGACGCAGCCACGCTCGCGCTCGTTGAACACGCCCAGCAGCGCGTAGAAGACGCAGTGGCGATTGCCGACGTGCTCGGGTTGATTGGTGGCCCGGTGGCAAGTGAACAACTGAAGTCGTGGATGACGCAGCCGCGTGCGGACGTCCGAACCGCCGCGATGCATGCGCTCGGCACAATCGGCCTCGACGAGAGCGGACTCATCGTCGCGCTCCAGGCGCTCGAGGATCCGGAGCCCGCCGTGAGGGCCATGGCCGCACGGGCCCTGGGCCGGGCGCGCCGGGAGGAAATCGCCGAGCACCTCGCGCACCACCTGGATGACGAGTGGATGGTCGCCGCCAACTGCGCAGACGCACTTCGCCGAATGGGCGCCAGCGGCGTCGAACGGCTTCAGGCGAGGGCAGACGACGAAGGGTACGTTGGCGATCTCGCCCGCCAGATGCTGTGGGAACGGCATGCCGCCGGGGCGGGAGCCTAGACGATGTTCCGCATCGCCATCGTTGACGGATTTGCGGCCTTCGATCTGATGCTGCTGATCTACTTCCTCGTGGTCAACACGATTTACCTCGTGTTCTCCGTTGTGTCGTACCTGAAACTCCGCCAACATCGCTTGCGCTGGACGTCGCGCGAACTGGGCGTCGTCATGCGATCGCCCGCGACGCCAGGCATTTCGATCCTCGTGCCCGCCTTCAACGAGGCCACGAACGTCGCCGAGAGCGTCCGGTCGCTCATGTTTCTCAACTACCCCCAATACGAGGTGATCGTCGTCAACGACGGGTCAACCGACAGGACGCTCGCCGAGGTCGTTGAGAACTTCGACTTGGTCCGGGCGCCGATTAGTATTGAGGAGGTGGTCGCGACCAAGCCCGTGCGCGGCATCTATCGGTCGATTGCCAGCCAGGATCTGATAGCCATCGACAAGGAAAACGGCGGCAAGGCCGACGCCATCAATGCCGGGCTCAACGCCGCCAGATTCCCGCTGGTGTGCGTGATCGACGCCGACTCGGTGCTGGAAGAACATGCCCTGACCCGCGTGGTCCTGCCGTTTATTGAGCACCCCGATACCGTGGCCGTCGGCGGCATCGTCCGTCTCGCCAATGGCTGCAAGATCGATCACGGCCGGGTCGTCGAGGTCGGGTTGCCAAAAACCCACCTGGGAACGTTCCAGGTCGTCGAGTACTTGAGAGCCTTTCTGGCCGGGCGGGTCGCATTGTCGGCGATAAACGGCCTGATGATCATCTCGGGGGCCTTTGGGCTGTTTAAGCGCGAGGCGATCGTTGCGGTCGGCGGGTTCAGGCAGGACACCGTCGGCGAAGACATGGAGCTGGTGGCCGATCTCCACAGGTTCTATCGCGAAGCCCGCAAGCCCTACCGGATTGTGTTCCAGCCGGATCCGGTGTGCTGGACCGAGGCACCCGAGTCGATTCGCGTCCTGGCACGTCAGCGGGATCGATGGCAGCGGGGCACGCTCCAGGTGTTGAGCCGTCACTGGAGGATGTGTGGAAACTCCCGTTACGGCGTGCTCGGCCTGTTCGTGATGCCGTACTATGTAGTGTTCGAGGGAATTGGTCCGATTATCGAAGTACTCGGCTATGTGCTGACCGTTGTGGGCGTATGTGCCGGGTTGATTGACTGGCGTTTCGCCGAGTTGCTGTTTCTCGCGGCGGTGCTCTACGGCGCGATGATTTCGCTGGCCTCTGTGATTCTCGAGGAAGTATCGTTCCGTCGATATCCGCGGCTCGGCGACCTGCTGGTGCTTGGCCTCTACGGTGTGCTTGAGAATTTCGGCTACCGGCAGATGGCCACATGGTGGCGCGCGCGGGGCGTGTTCAGATTCCTGCGCGGTCACCAGGATTGGGGGACCATGACACGGAAGGGGTTCGAAAAAGCATGAAACTCCTGCTGGCGGAAGACGAACCGGACGTGCAGCTGATTGCCCGCCTCTCGCTCAAGCGGGCGGGATTTCAGGTCGTCACGGTCAACAACGGTCTCGAGGTGCTCGAACGCGTGGGCGCCGAAGCGCCCGACGCCATCCTGCTCGACTGGATGATGCCGGATATGGACGGCTTCGAGACCTGTATGCGGCTGAAAGCGGATCCGGCCACCAGGCAGATCCCCGTGATCTTCCTGACGGCCAAGGTACAGGAATCTGAAGTGGCCAAGGCGCTGGCGCTCGGCGCAATCGGTTGCATCGGCAAGCCGTTCGATGCGCTCACACTTGGCGAGCAGGTGCTGACGATTCTGGGGAAATAGGCTTGTGAGTCTTCGGGGACGCATCTTCGCCGTGATCGGCCTTATGGTGGCCGCCGCCTTCCTGCAGGCCGGGGCTGTCGTGTGGTTCGAGCACTTGCGCACCCACGGCGACGTGGATATGATGCGCGCGGGACAGCGGTTCGATTACCAGACCCGCATGAACCGTGCCGTGGTGGAGTTGGAGAACGAGCAACGGTCCTACCTGCTCACCGGTCTGCCGGCATTCCGCACGGACTTCGACCGCCGATGGAGCGAATACGTCAACCTCCCGACGCTGCTGCTCCAGTACCTCGACGAGGAAAAGGACAAGAAGTCACTGGCCGACCTCGACCGCCAGATCCAGCAATGGCACCTGATGGTCACAGACCTGATGGACCGCCGCGAGCAACTGGCCAACCTGCCGCGCGTGTTGCAGGACCAGACCGCTCCGCCGATGCGGCAGGTCCAGAACGCACTCGACGCCAACCGGCGGCGTGTCCTGGAACTGCTCAACGACCAGATCACGAACGCGTCGCAATTGAACTTCAACAACTCGCTCTTCACGCTGGCGCTGCCGGCCATCGATATCATCATGTTGCTCGTGCTGGTCTTCGTGCTGGCGCGCATCCTGCTGGATCCGCTGGCCGCGATTGCCGAATCGGCGCGCCAGATCTCGGGTGGCAATTTCGACGTCCGTCTCCCGCCTGCCAAGCGCGACGAGATCGGAGCGCTCGTCAAGGCGTTTCGCGATATGAGCACGGCCGTCCAACGCCGGCAGCGCGACCTCACGGACGCGCTGTCGCGCGAACGCGAGATTTCGCAGATGTACTCCGCGCTCCGGACCAACGCGGAGCAGGAATCGGCACGGCTCCAGGCGACCTTCGCGACGGTGCCGGCGGCTCTGGTCATCCTGGAGGCGCCAAGCGGGCACGTCGTCCTGCAGAACGCGGCGGCCGACATGTTGATTGGCCGCGAACCCGACGACGAAGCCGATCGACATCGTTACTGGGAGAGCTTCCGCGCGACGTACCGCGACGGGCGGCCCTGCCCGGTCGACGAGTGGGGACCGCGCAGCGCGCTGCGCGGTGAAGTGGTGGTCGGCCAGGAACTAATCGTCAAGCCGCAGGATGGCAGAACCATCCCGCTCCTGGTCAGCGCCGCGCCGCTGCGCAACGACCTCGGCGTGATCACGGGCGCCGTCGCGGCGTTCCAGGACATCACGAATCTCTATGAGGTCGACCGGCTCAAGAACGAGTTTGTGTCCATCGTGTCACACGAGTTGCGCACGCCGCTCACCTCCATCAAGGGCTCGCTGCAGTTGCTGCTTTCCGACGTGCCCATGCCCGATCCGGACCATCGGATCCTGATGGGCGTGGCCTTGTCCAATACCGAGCGGCTGGTGCGCATCATCAACGACATTCTCGATATCTCGAAGATCGAGGCTGGAAAACTCGGACTCACTCCTCGGCCGTACGACGTCCACGAACTGGTGAATCACTCCATCCAGAGCGTCGGCCAGATTGCCAAGGGATCGTCGGTGACGCTTACGCCAATCGTCCCGCCGGACATCCCCAAGGTCATCGCCGATCCCGACCGTACCATTCAGGCCATCGTCAACCTGCTGTCGAACGCACTCAAATACGCGCCGGCCCGCTCCGACGTGACGCTGGAAGCGCGGTCAGATCCGCCCGGATTCGTGACCTTCGCCATTACCGACAAGGGTCGTGGGATTCCGGCCGAGAAACTCAGTCAGCTCTTCCAGAAGTTTCAGCAGATTGATGGGGCCGACACGCGGACGTTCCGCGGAACAGGCCTGGGCCTCGCCATTACCAAGGCGTTGGTTGAGATGCAGGGCGGATCGGTGGGAGTCACAAGCGAAATGGGCAAGGGATCGACGTTCTCGATCACGATCCCGGTCGTCAAGTAGAGCGATCCGGATTCCTGATCATGACGGTCCTCGTAATAGACGACGAAGACGACATCCGGTTGCTTGCCGAAGTGGGCCTCACAGCGTCCGGGCTGAAGGTGGTCGTCGCGGCGAGCGGCGCCGAGGGCGTCACGATGGCACGCACGCACACGCCGGACCTTGTCGTGCTCGACGTGATGATGCCGGAGATGGACGGCTACGCCACGCTCGATGCGCTGCGTCGCGATCCGGCAACCGTTCGGATTCCCGTCCTGATGTTGACGGCCAGGAACCTGGCGGCCTCGGAAGAAGCGCTGCGCGGGCGCGGCGTCGTCGATTTTGTGGCCAAACCGTTCATCCCCCGTGAACTGGTCAAACGGGTTCGCGCCGCCCTGGGCCTCTTCTGAACCGTGTTCATGTTGCAGTACGGACACGCCTTCCATTCAATCTTGAGATCCTGCCCGCAACTCGCACACGTCTTCTTGAGGCTGCTCAGGCAATATGGGCATGTGGAGAAGTCCAGCGTAGAGGTCAGGACGCGTCCGCGGCTGAGGACGTTCCGCCCTGGGACCCACAAGAAACACGCGAAAATCGCAGTCTTTCGCGCGGCACGACTCTTGATATTGGAGGGAGTAGGCCGCGTCGGATCAACGGGGTGGGTCAACCACAGGCAGGCGCTGGCATCACCGCCCCGTATGACAGGGCGATCCGGCGCGGCTCCTACACCAGCCAGCATTTACCGCTATGCCGTAATCCTCACCACCACGGCTGTCATGTCGTCGTTCTGCGCCGCCGTGCCGCGAAATGCCGTGGCCGCTTCGAAAATCGCATCGACAATCTCGCGGGCGGGCCTCGTGCGCGCACGCTGAATCACCGCCATCAATCGCTCCGTGCCGAACTCGTCGCCGTTCTCGTTCATCGCCTCGAACACGCCATCAGAGCAGGACGCGAACACGTCGCCAATTCCGAGACCAACGGTCAGATCGTCGTATGAACTCTCCGGAAACGAACCCAGCGGCACCCCGGGACACTCGATCTGAGTGCAACGCTCGCTGGTGCAATGGATGGGGAACGGCAGACCGCTGTTTGCCAGCGTCACCCTGTGATTCCTGAGGTCGAACTGCGCATACAGCAATGTGCAGTAGTACTCCTCGAGCCGGCGCTCGTGCATGATGCGATTCATTGACGACAGCACTTCGGCCGGACTGGGCGCAACAACACTGTGGCGGCGGCGGAACGTGCGGGAGCGGAGCAGCTCGCCGGCAAACGCGCTGTAGAGCGCCGCGGGCGCGCCCTTCCCCGACACATCGCCGACCGCCACGGTGAGTTTGTGGGGCTCGAGCGACAGAAACTCGTACAGGTCGCCGCCAAGCTCGCGGGCCGGCTCGAATCGCCACCCGACATCCACGCCTTTGAGCCGCTTGGGAAGCTCGGTTGGCAGGAGAGCCTGCTGGACGCGCTGCGCGAAGCGCATTTCCTTGTCGAGCCGGATCTCGTTGCGCCGCACCTCGTCGTAGAGGCGCGCGTTTTCGACGGCGACCGCCGCGCTTGACGCCAGCGGCGTCAGCAGTTCCACGTGCCGCTTGTTGAAGGCGTTCAGTTCGGGACTCTCGAGGTCGAACAGCCCCACGCAGCGGTCCTTGACGAGCAGCGGAATCACGAGTTCCGACCGAACGTCTTCGACCACCTTGATGTAACGCGGATCCTGTCGCACGTCGCCAACAAGTACCGGCGTCTTGTGCAGCGCCGCGTAGCCCACGAGACCTTCGCCAATCGGGATCCGTTTCTGCAGGATCTGTTCGTCGTACTTCACCGCGAGCCGAAGCGCGACCGTCTGTGCCTCTTCGTCAACCAGCAGAATGCCGAACGTACGGTAGTCGATGACGCGCTTGATCGTCCGGGCGATGCGCTCGAGCAGTTCGTCCAGATCGAGCGTGGAGGCGAAATCGCGGCCGATTTCCCCGAGCGCTTCGAGCGTATCCGCGTAGCGCCGCTCCGTGGCGAACAGCCGCGCATTTTCGATCGCGATGGCCGCGGCCGCCGCAAAGTTCCGCAGCGTCTCGACCTCGGCCGGCGTAAATTCGCCCACGTTCCGGCTCAGCAGGTTCAGCGCGCCAATCGTATGCCCTTTGCGCCGGAGCGGCAGGACCAGTTCGGCCCGCGTCTCCGGCACGACCTCGATGTACCGGGAGTCCTTCGTGACGTCGTTCGCGAGCAGGGGACGGGCCGCCTCCACCGCCGCACCCACCAAGCCCTCCCCGACTTTCAGGCGCAGCTCCCGGCTGCCCTCCGGATAGCCTGTTGAATACGCGATGTGGAGATCGCCGCGATCCTCGTCCAGCAGGTAGATGGCAAATGCGTGGTAATCGGTGACCCGTGAGATCAGATCCGGCAATTTGCGGAACAGTTCATCGAGGTCCAGAACCGACGATACTTCGCGCCCCAGGGCAAACAACGTCGTCAGCATCTGCCGGTCGCTCTTGGCGGCGGGTTGGTCGGGATACGCGCCAGCGGCCGGAAACAGGTCGAGATCGAGAGGCTCAGTCACAGACCGCATTATACTGGGAGGCGTCCGGAGAGCCTGGAATGCAGGGCTGGACCCCGGCTTTCGCCGGGGTGACGGAAACTCGCTTCATTCGGCGCGATGCGGCCGATAGAAGATGTCTGGGCTTCGGCGCAGCCGCAACTGACCACAAGGACGCATTTTGGAACTCTCACTGCCGTTCGATCAGACCGTCATCCAGCGCATCCTGCCGCACAGGTATCCGTTTCTGCTCGTTGACCGGATTATCGCCTTCGAACCCGACAAGAGGATCGTCGGCATCAAGAACGTGTCCCGCAACGAGCAGGTGCTGGCCGTCGAACCAGGAAAGACACCCACGCTGCCGCCAACGATCCTGACCGAGGCGGTCGCGCAAGTCGGCGCGATCATGATCCTCGCGAAACCGGAGAACAAGGACAAACTCATCTTCTTCATGGGCATCGATCGCGTGCGCTTCCGCCATCCGGTCTACGCCGGCGATCAGGTGGAAATCGAAGCCACCGTCCGCCGTCTGCGCAGCCGCATGGGCTCGCTCCACGGCATCGCCCGCGTCAACGGCGTCGTCTGCGCCGAAGGCACAATGACGTTTGCGTTGGGCAAGAAGGGTGAAGGCGCGGCCGCCAGCGCCCTGTAATTCTGCGCGCTGGCCCTGAGCCAGCCGAAGGGCGCTGGTCCTGAGCCTGTCCCCTTCGGCTTTCCGCCGGATCGGGGAAACAGGTTCAGCAATGGAAGCGTCGGAGCATGTCGCGACCCAAACTTAGCTCTTGGGGCCCTTGTAGAGCACGTGCCCGAAGCGCTGGTGGAAACCAGTGAATTCCCCGTCCCCGATATCGTCAGCCACCGCCGAACGCACTTGATGGATCTTCGCGTCAAGGTCATCAGCCATCGACACGATGAACGCCTCGACCGTCATCGGCTCCACAGGTGATCCGTACTCCATCGACCCGTGATGTGAGAGCACGATGTGCTCGATCTGCGTGAGCAGCGCCTGGGGAAAGTCAGGGATGGCCCGCGCCGCATCCCGCACCATGACCATCCCGAGGGGGATGTGCCCGAGCATGTAGCCCTCGCGGGAATACGCCGTCGCGTTCTCGTAGTTCAGTTCCTGTAACTTGCCAATGTCGTGCAGCACGGCACCCGCGAGAACGATGTCGGCATCAGCGCGATACACATCGGCCAGCATCGTCGCCACCCGCGCAATCTGGAGAATATGTTCGAGAAACCCGCCCCGGTAGGCGTGGTGGACCGTCTGCGCGGCCGGCCAGATGCGTAACTTCGCCTCGTTGTCGCGCACGATCCACTCGACCAGCGCGCGAACAAACGGGTTGCCGAGTCGGGAAATCGTGGCTTCGAGTTCGGTCCACATCTCATCTAGTGGCCGAGGGGCCGACGGCACGCACTCTTCTTCCTTGAAGCCCGCGGCGCGATCCGGGTCCGGCATCAAGCGCCGGATACGGTCGACGACGAGTTGCAATCGCCCGTTGTAGGTGTTGGTCCTGCCCTGCACCTTCACGAATTCGCCCGCCTCGAACTCCTGCTTCAGGTGCTCCACGTCGTCAAATACGCGGCCCGTAATGCGGCCCGTCGCATCTTGGAGCGTGAGGGACAGGAACTCGCCCTTGCGGCCTGGCCGGAGTTCCTTGTTCGTGCACAGGTAGAACCCCCAACCCGTGACATCCGCCGCCAGCTTGCGTAACGAAGGAAATCGGTTCATTGGCGACGATGGTAACTCGAAAAGCACTGGGTCGGGGTGCGTTGCACGTGCCCACACAACTCTGTCTTCCGGGAGTGATTGTTACTCAGAGCGCCTCATGCGTGGCCAGCTTCGAGCAGCGTGAGCGCCTCGGCGACCGTGCGCACGACGGCAATGCCGAGCTTGTGCGCGCCTTTCGAGATCTGCGCGTATGATTCCTCTTCGCGCCAGACCAGGATCGGCCAGGCCTTTGACTCGCTCGCGACGTCCACGCAGTTCTCGAGCCGGTCGTCGATGTGCGCGTCGAGCGTGAGCGCGGCGGCAATCCGCCCGCGCGATCCCTGCGTCGTGTACACCGCCGGCAAATCGAATCCCTGGCGGTGCAACCACCGCTGCGACTGCACTTGCGCCGTTCGCCCCGCGGTGGCTGGCCGCTGGGTGACAAACAGGACGTCCCACTGGTGTTGGTAGGCCAGGTGCTGGATGCGGCGTACGATGCCGGGCTCGTGTTCCTTCAACGATTCCCAGAAGTTTCGCGTCTCCCGAACACGATGCCAGAGGCGCGCTTGTTGCCGTGCGGTCAGTCGCGACAGAACAGCTGCGCCGGGCAACTCAGACGATTCCCCACCGCCACTGCCGTCTGTCTGATTCTTGTCGATCGCTTTCTGGATTCTGTTTTCCGCCTTGTTGCCGTCTTCTTGTTTCTGTTTCCGGCCCTTGGCCGAATTCGCAAACTCGTCCTCGGCCAGCGCGGCCAGCGCGCCATCCATGTCCGCCACGACGCCATCGAGATCGCACGAAATGCGCATCGGGTTCCGATTATACGTGAGTGTGCGCGCTGTCATCGGTTGCCATTGCTGACCGTGAAAAGCAGAAGGCACTCGTCAGACAATGATCCGAGGAGTGCCTCTGCTGCGGAAGAACGGCCACCAGCGAGATGGAGTGCGCGACGAAGCGCGTGTTCGTGTCTCTCGGATACCGTCCTAGCGGAGACCGCTCGCGACCTTGTAGTTGTGCACGACCACGAAGGCGTAGACCGAGTTAACCGCGACGAGCATCGCGACGGCGGCCACCTTGTTGCGCTTGGCGATCCTCTGCGCGGCGATAATCGTGCCGGTCGCCACAGCAGCCTTGACCGCGAAGAAGGCGGCGCGGTTCTTCGTGATGCCACCCATCAGCGCGTTCGACTCGACAGCGCCTTGTTTGAAGCCTGTCAATGTGGAGTGCATGTCCAGCGCCTGCATCGCAACCGTCGAGGCGTAGAGCGCCAGCATCCCGCCCGAGCGGGGACGAGCCGTGCCCGGCGCAACCTGCTGCTGAATCGGCATCGACAACTGCCCCGACGAAGCGGAAACGGCCTGAGCCTCCTCGACGCCGGGGACCTCACCCAGTAACGTCACGGGTTCGACCGCCTGCGCCTGGCCACGGACGGGCACGCGATCTTGTGCGCGAACTTCGCGAGCGGCCAACGGAGAGACCAACGTGAGGACGACGACGGCGGCGGCGAGAGTTCGGTGTGACATGGCAGCCCTTCCTGTAGTGTTCAGAACAGCGGGCTGTCATCTCTCGTTCGGGTGCTCACTGCATGTGCGCGCCTCGGTGCAGCCCACCCTCCTTAGGGCAAGGGTGCTGCCAGGTGTTCGCGCCGAGATGTTGCGCACACGGCCTCGAGTTTGTGCAGTGTTTATCGGTGTTTTTTGAAATCCTCCTTCGGGGAGCGTGCCCGACCGCACGCCTCCCGCGTGTGCGAGGAGTGCGGCGTGAGCACAACGGTGAGCGGCCACGCTCACGGCGCACGCGTGCGAGTGCGCTGAGCGTGGGGCGTGTGCAGCCCGGGTGAGCGGCCGGGTTACGCCGCTCGGAAATCAGGCCAGTACGCCGCCCAGGAAGCGATCCAGGAAGCGATCCGCCTGGGGGGCGTTCGTTCTGCGGTGGCGCCCTTGCGGTTCGCTACCCTTCACCTCCGTCAAGTTGGGAGAGGACTTGCATCGCCAAGTAGACGAACGCGCACGGCGTACAAAGAAAACGCCCCGCAGGCTCGAAGCCCGCGAGGCGGTGTGTCCAGTGGTATCAGGCGAAACTATCGCGACGGACTTGCGGTGGGGGCGTTCGCAGCGACAATAATACCGGCCGTCGCCAGCGCGCCAGCGCCAGCCAGCACAAGAATGCCGCCGGTGGTCGTGAAGAAGGAGGCCAAGCCACCTGCCGCGGCCGCGCCGGCCAGGGCTCCAGCCGCGCTCGCCGCCACGGTGATGCCAGAAATCACGCCGCCGGCCACCAGCGTCAATGACGTGCTAACACCAATCACCTGTCCGGCTGCGTTGACGATCTCCACGACGAAGCTGCCGGGGTTCAGTCCCGCAAACGAGAACGCGCCGTTTAGGCCCGACTGGGTCGTGCCGACAAGCTGTCCTGTGACGGAGTTGCGCAGTTGCACCCTGACTCCCGTCAGGACGACCTTGTTGGCGTTCAGCGCCGTGCCGGCAATCGTCCCCCCGGGTCCCTGCCCGGCAAAGGTGCTGGTCGCCACAAACAGGACGACGACGAACATGCCGAGGATTCGCTTCATCATGGCGCTAACCTTTAGAATCTCCGGGACGATTTGTCGCTCGTGCGGTCCGATGCGCCCGGTGACACACCGACACTACGACACACCACTGGTCAAATAGAATATCGGCCGATCGCCGGATAAAGTCAAGCCTCATCGCCGGTCGCGCTACTTCAGCTTCTCGACCGTGACACCGCCCGGCCCGTAAACCAGTCTGCGATCCGGCTTCCCGCGCTTCTGTGTGTCGAAGGCGACGCTCGCCAGGGCCCCGTTCCGGTACGTTTCCCATTTGTCCGGCTTGCCAGTACCGGAGGTGTCTTCTTCGGCCCTCGCAAGCGCGCCCTTCTCGTAGAACTCCCACCGCGAGATCGTGCCGTCGCGGTGCGTCGAGATCTCGATGCGGACCACCTGACCGTCGGCGCCCCGGTAGGCCCACGCGTCCACCTTGCCGTCCTTCTCGCGCGAGAACCCTACCTTTTCGAGCTTGCCGTCCTCGGTGTAGTACTCCCAGCGGTCGATGACACCGTCGTGGTTCGTGTCGATCTCCGTGCGGACGAGCCTGGTGCCGTCCATGTAGCTCCAGACGTCCGTCTTGCCGTCCTTGTTGGTGTCGAAGGTCAGCACTTCCAGCTTGCCGGTCTTCTTGTTGTAGGTGGCATTCATCGCCGCCGTGTCGCCGGGAGGAGACGACGACCACCCACACGCCGGCACCGACACGAGTACGAGCGCCGGCACGACCACCGCCGCCGCGATGCGAAGAAGATGTCTCACGAGAGTCATCCTAGCACTGTCGTGCAATTCTGGGGGGGGAGGCCCCAGGATGCCCCAGGATGCCCCTACTACCACGGACGCTCTGACACGGCACTTACGATCGGCGCAACCCGGAGTTCACACCTGCCGGTCCGAACGTGCCGGTTCGAATGATCACGGGCAGTGTTCGCCCTGGGGTACACTGAATCCAGGTGATTTGCCATGCCGATCTACGAGTATCAGTGCCGATTCTGCCGAAAGAGAATGTCAACGCTGGTCTTAAGCCGGGCGCGCGAGGCTGAGGTCCGTTGCGAGCACTGCGGTAGCGGCGACATCGAGCGCCTCTGGTCGTTTTTCTTCGCCCAAGTCCGAAGAGGCGCGTCTGGAATCGCTGGCCGACCCATCCTCACTCGCCGGTCTCGACGAAAACGACCCGCGCAGCGTTGCCACATTCATGAAGAAGATGGGCCGGGAGATGGGCGAGGATATCGGCGGCGACATCGAGCAATCCATGGAAGAAGAAATGGCCGGCGACAGCGCAGGACAAGACGGCACTGGCGGCGGATTTGGAGGCCCGGGCGGTCCGGTATCGTGATGTCTGATGCGCTGCTATATGGCCAGTCCTGGGCATGAGAGACGCGGCGTCGACACGTTATTGCTCGGCAGCATGACACATCCGATTTGCGCAAGGTGAGGCGGAGCGTTTAGAGGAGGCTGCACGCCTGGAATCCGCCCCAGATGATGGCGAGAAGCGTGAGAACAGTCAGTGCGGCCTTGACGACGTCGGCGGGTTTCTCGCGGCGGCCGCTTCCAACCAGTCGTCGCATCCGCATGCGGAGACGAGCGCCGCCGCCGTGGTGGCGATCAAACCGGCGGCTGCAGTAGAACGTGTTGGGATTGGTGGCCTTGGGTTCGGACCGCGGGACCGATGAATGTTGGTCGGCCGAAGCGGGTGCGCCCGAAAAATCCTCCCGGCCCTTCCAGCCCTTCCACCCGCATTTCGAGCACGTGAACTTACGCTGCCCGGTCAGCAGGTGCACGACGAACCCGAGCGCCTGACGGCGGCGCCGCCGAAGACGATGAGAGCCGCAGCGCGGACAGTGTGCCATGGTGACTACGCCGTCACTCGCGCGCCCGGTGCGCCGAGGTCTTGCGAATGGCGATGGCGCCAAGCACGCAGAAAAGCGCCGCGTTTCCAGGCATCTGCAGCGAGAACTCCACCACCTCCTGGAAGGCCATGGCCACGATTCCCGTGACGGCGCCCAGGCGAATCCAGTAGCCCGTCTGGTCGTCTTCGCCTTCCCTAAAGCGCTTCCACACCTCGCGAGCGAAGAGAAGGACCGTCAACACGACTGGCACGGCGACAAGCCAGCCCCCTTCGACGAGGATCTGCAAGTAGTCGTTGTGGGCCTCGATGTAGTGGGCCAAAAGGTCGTTCCGCTGGTAGAGCAACGTGGCCGTGCCGTAGGTGTTGAACCCCGCACCGAGCCACGGGAACATCTGGTGGATGCGCCAGGCGTCATCCCACGCAGGCGCGCGCCCGCCCATCTGCCAGTTCACATGCGAGAACCGCTCGGCAAGGGCGTCAATCCCGGCCCAGCTCACCGCGAGCACGAACACGAACAGCAGATAGCCGCTGAGCCATCGCTTCTTCGCCCTCGTCGCCTGGTGCCGCCACACGTTCGCCGCCGAGATGGCGAGCGCCAGGAGGAGGCACGACACGCCCGATCGCGAGAAGGTCATCACCAGCGCCATGCCCATCACGAGAACGGCGAATCCGACCAGCACTGTCCGGTTGGCCTGGTTGGTCGAGAACCACACGATTCGGCTGCGCCAGTCGCGCCGGACCCCTTGCATCCCCTTCGCGATCTGCGCCGAGAAGTACCCAATCGCCACCGGGATGGCGAGCAGCATCCACCCAGCGAAGTGATTGCGATTGATGAAGGGACCGAATGGACCAGCCCCGTGGTTGATGGGCTCCCAGAACCCGTACACCTTGCCATTCCAGAGCGCCTTCTGGATGATGCCGACGAGGGATAGGACGACGCCCAAGGCCGTCAGGCCAGGGACGATGGTGCGCACATCGAACCCATCGAGTCCTCTCGCCAGCCCCAGCAGGAAGATCCCGAAGGCGCCCAGCAGCGCCAATCCCGTCCAGGTCCTGGCCGGGTTGATGGAGATGGGGTGTTGTATGGGTTGTTGGAGCCCGAGGGCTTTTCCGCCCGCCAACACTTCCTGCGCGTACGCCACATCGTACTGCCGCAAGAACGCATCCGTCCCTGGGCTGACCTGCTGCAGCGTCGCCCGTTCGAGCGGCATCAGCTGGACGCCAATCGCCGCCGCCGTCACGAGGAGTCCCGCCAACACCGCGCCGCAAACGCCTCTCCTCACCGACGGAACTCGCCGCAGGAGCCCCCACACACCGACTACGACGCACGCCACCATCAACGGCCTGTACGCCCATTCGTACACCGCCCCAAAGGCCAGCGTCCCCCACGCGACGATCAACAGAACTGCCCACCCCATCCCGCGCATGATACCGCCCCCGACCTTACCTGCGTACACAGAAAGGGCCGCGAAGCGATGTCGCCGCGCGGCCATCGGATTTGCACCTTCCCCGGATCGACTGTTCGTCTCGACGCGCGGCGCGGACGCGTCTGGCGCGAGATGTGTGCCGGCACAAACACTCCCGGAGTGATTAGCTCGGAGTGGTTGTTCTACAGGTTGCCGTCGGGACGAAGCGCCACAAGGTACTGGTCCACCGGCACGCACAGGATGCCGTCGATGAGCAGGCGTTCGGATCCCCGGTACAACAGTCGCGTCTCAGCTTCCGGGTAGTCGCGCTTAAACGCACGCAACGCTCGCAGGTCTTCCGGCCGAACGCGGTTCGTGTGCTTCACTTCGATCGCCCAAAAGCCAGCGTCTCCGTAGACCACGAAGTCGACCTCCAGGCCGCCTGGTGTCCCCCAGTAGAACAGATCGGCTCGGCGCCGCGAGTAGGCGATCCACGCGCGCAGGTGCTGCGCGACCAGACCTTCGAGCGCGTTACCATCCGTGACGCCGCGGCCGTGGTCGAGCGGTCCCGTCGGCCGCAGTGACCTGAAGACCCCTGTGTCAAACAAGTAGAACTTCGGGTGGGCCGTCGTCGCCCTGGCCGCCCGGCGTGTGAACACGGGCAGTCTGAATGCGAGGAGCAGATCTTCCAGCACGCTGAGGTAACCTGCCGCCGTCTTCCGTTCGACCTGGCATTCGCGCGCCACGTTCGTCAGATTCAGGACCTCGGCATGCGAGAAGCTGATCGCTTCGAGGAACCGCGCGAAGGCGCCCGTGTTGCGCGCCCACCCTTCGAGTTGTACCTCTTGTTCGAGGTACAGCGTGGCGTAGGACCGGAGCGTGTCGTCCGGGTTCGGGGAGGACCGGACCAGCGGCAGCAGCCCGAGGTGCAGCGCGTCGTCGAGGTCGAAGGTCGGGAACTCGGCGGCCATGAACGGATGCAACGTGCGCAGGACGGCGCGGCCGGCAAGCAGGTCGACGCCGCCGCGTCGAAGTTTCCGCGCGCTCGATCCTGTCAGAACGAAACGCCGGGGTGAGGACGATTCGATCAGGCCGTGGACGACGTTGAGAAGCTCAGGCACCCGTTGGACTTCGTCAACCACGATCGTCGAGCCAGGCGGGGTGGCGGCGGCGAGCGCGGCCAGTCGTTCGGGGTGCGCACTGAGTTCACGGTAAACGTCCGGTTTCAGGAGATCGATTCGCAGGGAGTCGGGGAGCAGGTGCGTGAGCCATGTCGACTTGCCGGTGCCCCGCGGACCGAGGAGCAGACAGGAGCCCTCCGGGATGGCGAAAAAACGGGGCGCTAATTCCATAAATGGCTCACATTGGGAATTACCGATGCCATAAATGATAGCACTGATCCCGCTACCCACGCGTTGTTTTCGAGCGACCAGAGGCTCGCTGACATCCCGTACGCACGACGACCGCGCTCATGGTGGAACGCCGCGCCATCAGACAGGCGGCGCGAATCGGTTGAGCACGTGATCGCGTGAGGCGGCATGCCTGCCCTTCTGCCGCTCAGCTCGTAGTCGAGCTCCCGGAGTGATTGTTGCCTTGTTATGAAATATCTGCGGTACGCGCTGAAATATCATGATGGGGTCGGATGTCACTTGGGCCAACCGTCACTTGAGACAATCCAGCACGTCGTCTGGAGTCTGAATGTGGACGGCCGGGTTTCGCCGGCCACGCTTGACCCATAGGACCGGAACCACCTCCCGTCCGCGTGCCCAGGCGCTGTTGCGCGCCATCGACAGCAGCCGGTCTGTCTCCGCGCCGAGATCGACGGCGGCTTTATTCCACTTGGCCTCGCCGACCAGAACCGCTCGCCCATCGAGGGACTCGGCAACGACATCCACTTCCATTGGGCCACCATCGTTCCCCGTCCCCCACCAGCGGCGGGCCGGTCCCCATTCATACCCGCCAATCCCGGAAAACGGGACACTGGCCCTGGCCAGTTCTTCCCAGACCGCCGACACGTGCAGCGACAACTGCTTGTTGACTTTGGCCGCCACTGCCGCCACTCCGCCAACTTCCAGTTGCGACTTGTTCGGCTGCAGGAATCTAAAATGGAATAACAGAAACGGATCCGCGATCTTGTAGAGCGTCCTCCGGGTCGACTTGTCGTTCTCGCCGAATGGCGTTTCCCGTCGCACATAGCCAAGATCCACCAACTGGACCAGGGGCCGCATCAGGCTGCTTGCGGGCTTGCCAAGGCGTCCGGCGATCTCCGACAGCCGGTGACAACCTTGCCCGATGACCGACAGCAGGGAGTAGGGCTGAACCGCGCTCCGCATCTCGTCCAGGAGCAGTCCCATCGGTTCCTCGTGCAGCACACCGTTCCGGTGCAACACCAGTTCGCGAATCGCCTCCGCCAACCCATCGAATGACGAAGCCAGTTCCCAGTAGCGCGGCACGCCCCCCCAGACAGAATAGGCCTCCACCGCCTTCTCGCCATCGAGTCCCAAGGCGTCGCGAATCCATCCCGCTTTCAGGGGTTCAATTTTCAGAATCTCGAGCGCTCGTCCGTACAAGGGCGCGGTTCTGTCCAGGACCAGCCCGTGCATCATCCGCTGCGATGAACCGCATAAGACCAGGTTCAGATTCTTGGGCCCAGGGCGATCAATATACTTCTGCAGAATACTGGGCAACGCCGGAGACAATTGGACCAGATACGGAAATTCGTCGAGGCACAGCGAGATCCGCCGGTCGAGCCGATCGTTAAGGTTCAGCAGCAACGCATCCCAGGTGGCATAGCCGGCGGAGGAAAAAAGCGGCACGGCTTTGTCGACTTCCGCGGCCAGGTCCAGGATCTGCAGCGCCGGCTCTTTCTGGTCGGCCAGATAGTAGACGTCCCGGATTGAGATCACGTGCTGCAGGAGCGTGGACTTGCCGCAGCGCCGGCGGCCGTAGATGACAGCCAAGGCGCCCCCGGGGGCGTTCATGGCCCGTCGCAGCCGCCTTTGTTCATCCTCGCGATTGAGAAATGGTGCTGTCACGGAGTCGGCATACCTCCTTTATGTTTCTCGCACATTATGTTTGACAAACATATGTTTCAGCAAGTCGTAATCCGAGGTCCGCCCCACCTTACCTCCGTACGCAGAAAGGGCCGCGAGGCAGTGTCGCCGCGTTTTCAGGTCGCGAGGATCGCGGCGCGGTCGCGCAGCAGGTCGACGTAGCGCGTGCGGAATGACACGCCGAGCGGCGAGCGCGACACGAGATCGATCGCGCCGTCCAGCACGGCCGCGATGCGCGCCAGTTCCCGGGCGATCGATCGAGCCGGCAGCCCGCAGTACTTCCCGAACTCCTCCCAATGCTCGCGCCGCAACCCATCCTGCTTGCCGCCAACCGGCAAGGCAAGATGATCATCGGGCAGGACAAGTCGGGTGCACAGTAGATCGTAGGCGGGCGAGAGTTGGACGATGCCGTCGACCCCGATCAACAGCGAGAAGTTCTTCAGGTGCGCATCGCCGTTGCCCGTCCACCAGCAGAAGACCAGTTGACGGAAAAGCTTGAGACTCTCGATCGCCGGCTCGGTGGCGTATCGCCTGACCAGTCGCGCGCACAGTTCCGCGGACCCGTCGTACTTCCGTTTCGGCGGATATTCCGCCAACTGGCAGAAGTCCTCCTGACGCAACTTCTGGCCGGACTCCAGCCGATCGAAGCGGCGGGCCACGTACGCCATCGATCCGTCGGCCAGCGCGAGCAAGCCACACGGAGGGATGTTGATGCCTGCCATCTCCGCGACGCGCAGCGTCACCAGTTCGTTCTCCGGTAGCTCGGGAAACGTGGAGGCTTGCGGTTTGAGGATGAAACGGCCTGGACCGAGGGCGACCTGAAGCGTCTGCCTGTCGGCGGACAGGTTGACCGAAATCTTCCGTTGGACGCCAGACAAGGTCGTGCGGCCGACCATTGCGAGGCCAACCGTGTGAAGACGGGCAAGGTCGATGTCTACGGGTGCCGGCACGTCGGTCGAGCCGAAGAGCGATCGAAGACATCGAGTGTGATATTGACCCATCCCCTCGTGCGGGCGCAGGCAGATCAGGCAGATGCTCATCTGGCCTCCGCATCAGCCGCCACAATCGCATCGGCCGCCGCGTGGTCGTCCAATGTAACCACCACTCCGGGAGTGGTTGGTACAATCTCGACTGCCCCCACGCAGTCGGCGCACGTCGCGAGGAGCAGGCCGAAGGCATCGTCTGGCGAGATCTTGAGCTTGGTCGTGGAGAGCTGAAGCAGCCAACCTTCAGGCAAGAGGTTCTCGAAGAATGGGTGTAGCGCTTTGGAGTTGTAGGGCTCCGCCCGCAGTGGCAGCGTCAACGACACCGGCACGGCGTCGGGCCGGCTCAGCCATTCGGCGTCGTACACGAAACGCGTGTGTCCTTCGTCTATCTCGGAGAGTTCGCCGACGCGCTGCCCGTCGAGGCACACGACCGCCCGCCGCCCGCGCGAGTCGTCCTCCCGAGTCGAACCGATAGGGCTGTCCATCACTGCTCCGGCGTGGAGGTCTCACGGGCGGCTTTCGGGAGGTCCACCGGCCCCAGATGTTTGCCGAACGCTCGCAGAACCTGGTCGACCTTGTCCAGCCTGAGGGTCTGCTTACCGGCTTCGAGTTCCACGACGAAACGTTTGCCGACACCGGCGAGGTCGGCGAGGTCGTGCTGCGTCAGCTTCGCACCTCGGCGTCGTTGGCGAACGAAGTGCGCCACAAGAAGGCCCCGTTCGGGAACGTTATGCGGAGACATGAGGTGATTTTGCGATGGTTCACGTGCCAAGTCAAGTCAAATGTTCCTTGTCGGGCACATATTGCCGTTACCTCGCACAGCCCGTCCGTCTATAATTCTCCGTCTCCGACATGTAGTAGTTCGCGTAGTCCGACGCCAATCATTTTCCTTTCGCCTGACGGATTATGATCCATAACTGCTGTATAATCGTTCGCGACGAGAACGAAAACACAGCTTTTCAGGCTTTCGACATACAGGCTTCCCGGCCAGGACAGCCGACGGCTTGTGATCCTCACTGGCGCCAGGCAGACCGGAAAAACGACGCTTGCCCGGACCTGCTATGGCGGACTGCGGTACTTGAACCTCGACAGTATCGAGGAGCGAGAGTCTGTGCGGGAATTGAGGACGGCGGCCTGGGGCCGCACGGTTGGAGCGGCGTTATTAGACGAAGCTCAAAAGGAACCGTCGGTCTTCGAGAAGGTGAAATGGGCGTTCGACGCCGGGGAGATCTCGTTCACCGTCCTCCTCGGATCGTCTCGCCTGGCGTTGATGCAGCGCGTCCGCGAAACGCTCGCGGGGCGTGCGTTCGTCTTCGAGTTGTGGCCGCTCTGTGCGCTGGAGTTGCGACATTCCGCCGGCGAGCAGCCACCGCAACCGCTGGTCCACGATTTGGTCACCGGATCGGGCCTGATCGATGCGCGTCTCCGGGAGGAGCCGCCGGTACTTTTCGGCGACGAAGAGAACAGGCGGCGCGACTCGGTGGAGCACTTGCTCGCGTGGGGCGGCATGCCTGCCCTTCTGCCGCTCAGCGATACCGATCGTCGCGACTGGCTGCGTTCGTACCAGCAGACGTTTCTCGAACGCGACCTTGCCGATCTCGCGCGCATCGACGACCTCCATCCGTTCCGCAGGCTCGAGCGCCTGTGCATGCTCCGCTCGGGCGGACTGCTTTCCTACGCCGACCTGGGACGGGACGCAGGGATATCCCCATCGACCGCGCGACGGTACCTGGCGTATCTCGAGGCCTCGTGCCAGGTGCTGTTGCTGCCTCCCTACTCGCGCAACCTGACGAGCACCGTCGTGAAGGCGCCGAAACTCTATTGGATGGACGTCGGCCTTCTGCGGCAAGACACCCACCGCTGGGGCCCGGCGGACGGCGGCCTGTTCGAGACGATGGTGGTGGGAGAGCTGAAGAAGTGGTCGAGTGCGGCGGGAGTGGATGCGGAGTGGTTCTTCTATCGAACCCGGTCGGGACTGGAAGTAGACGTGCTGCTGGAAACACCGGCCGGCGTGATCGGCATTGAGATCAAGCATCGCCCCACTGCGGTCCGGTCCGACGCGCACGGATTGCTGGCCGTGGCCGCGGCGCTCGGCAGTCGCTGGCGCGGCGGCCTCATCGTCACGTCCGGCGGCCAACTCGAGTCGCTCGTGCCGGAGCAATCGATCTGGACCGTCCCGGTGCACCGACTGGTGTGATGGGCCGTCTCGCCGCAAGACAGCGCACGCCACCATCAGCGGCGTGTACGCCCAGGCGTACATCGCCCCAAAGCCAGCGCACCCCACACGACGATCACGAGAACTGAGCACGCCATCCCGCGCATATGACTGCCCTGCTCCTGTCGCCCGTATCCGGAATTTGACGTTTATCGCTTATCACTATACGCTATACACATGATTCGCTCGTTTCGAGACGCCGACGCCCAAAAGCTCTTCAACGACGAATTCTCCAGGAAGTATCAGGTCATCGAACGGGCCGCCCAGCGGAAACTCGCGGTACTCGACGAAGCGGAGACCCTGCAGGACCTTGCCGCACTCCCCGGCAACCACCTGGAAGCGCTCAAAGGCGGCCGGAAGGGGCAGCACAGCATTCGCATCAACGATCAGTATCGCCTCTGCTTTGTGTGGTCAGAGGCCCAGGCGACTGACGTCGAGATCGTGGACTATCATTAGTGGAGAACGCCATGCGCAAGCTTCTCGCCCCGATTCACCCTGGAGAGATCCTTCGGGAAGACGTGCTCAAGCCACTGAACATGAGCGTCAACCAGCTCGCCAAGTCGCTGGCGGTGGACGCCGCTCGTCTGAACGAGATCGTGCGCGGCCGGCGCGGGATCACCGCCGACACGGCTCTACGGCTTGCCCGATACCTCGGCACCACGCCAGAATTCTGGCTGAAGCTCCAGGTGCATTACGAGCTGCGCGTGGCGCGGCAAACGAAGCTCAAGGACATCGAGCACACCGTACGCCCGCGATCCGAAGCCGCGTAGGCGTCTTCCATGCTGCCGCACGCCGCCATTGGTACAAGCGACGGCCGCGCTCATGGTGGAACGCGGCCAGGGGTGCGACAGCGTGGTTGTCAGCTCGATTGATTGCCCAGGGTCTTCAGAAGATCCGCGAACCGACTCGAGCCCAGAAGTTCGGCCGGGTTGGGCGGCTTTGCGCCGGCCGGCAACAGATAGAGGCCACTGGCTCCGGTCTGGCGCAACACCTCGGTTGCCACTCAGCGTCCCGGTGCCTTCAGGATCCGCCAATCTCCACGATCGGTTCACCGCGCTGGAGCAGATCCAGGCCGTTCGGTAATCTCGCGGCGAGCACTGTGCGAAGTACGCGGTTCGTCGCGTTACCGCAGGTGACCCAAAGTACCTGAGCCGGAGGACTGAGCAGCGTCCGGGTCGGCGATGCCGCTCCAGTCGCGGAGGAACCACCGAAGTTCCTTGCGCAGCGCCTTTGTCACGTTCCTGAACCACGGGCGGATGATAAATCCATAGTGCAGGCGGCCAAGGATGTCGATCCATCGTTTTACGGTGTCCACCGACACGTTGATCTGGTTGGCCAGCACGGCGTAGACGAGTTGGTGGCTGCTCCGCTCGGCCAGGAGGGTCATGAGCGTCTCCATCGTGCCGAGGTCCTGGACGTGCGCCACGTCGCGCAGGTCCTCCCTGGAAAGTTGCTCCTGCCGCAGAGACCGCCACCGTCGCGAAAACCGCAAATCTCGGCGCAGGAACGGCTCGGGAAATCCGCCATGGTCGCACAGGGCTTGCCATTCCTCCTGGTCGATGGACGCGGCCGGCTGGACAATCCGGTCGGGCACGTGCGGGCGAAGCAGTTCGCCCGCCGACGCATTCGACCAGTCCTCGCGCTCCGCGTCCGTCATGGGCGGTAGCACGGTCACCATTAGCCGCGCGTTGCGGGAACATATCACGGGTAGCGCCCACACAATTTGAGTGAAATTATCAAAGTTATGCACAATTGATAACTTTCCTAATTTGCGTATACTTTAGCCGTGGACCCGATTACGAATCCCTTCGCCCCTGGTGCAGGCACGCCGCCTCCCGAACTCGCAGGCCGCGATGATCTACGCGAAACCGTTCGCGTGGCCATCGAGCGCGTACGCCGAGGTCTACCCACGAAGAGCCTCTTGATGGTGGGGCTTCGAGGGGTGGGCAAGACCGTGTTGCTCGATCGGATGAGAAATGACGCCGAAGGGGCTGGCATTCAAACCTTGCGCGTAGAAGCACCTGAAGGTCGTTCGCTGCCGGCAATTCTCGCCCCGCAATTGCGTCAGGCCCTGTTGAGGCTTTCTCGGAACGAGCAAGCCAAGGACTTGGCTCAACGGGCGCTTCGAGCGCTAGCAGGATTTGCCAAGGCCCTGAAGGTGAAATATGACGACATCGAGGTGGGATTGGACTTTGATCCCGAACCTGGCCTCGCTGACAACGGCGACTTGGAGCATGACCTGCAAGCGCTGCTGGAATCGGCTGGATTGGCCGCACAGAAGGCCGGAACGGCCATGGCGATCTTTGTGGACGAATTGCAGTATGTAAGAGAGGCGGAACTCGCGGCCCTCATCACCGCACTGCATCGCACAGCGCAGGGACGGCTTCCTGTCGTGTTGATCGGCGCAGGGCTGCCGCAGTTGAGGGGCCGAATGGGTCGCGCCAAGTCCTATGCGGAACGACTGTTTGATTTTCCTGAGATCGGTCCACTGACTCCCGACGCAGCGAGACTCGCCATCGCAAAACCGGCGAAAGACCAGGGCGTCGAGGTGACGCATGAGGCATTGGACGGCATCGTAAAAGAGACCCGCGGCTACCCCTATTTTGTGCAGGAGTGGGGTAAACATGCGTGGGACGTCGCCGGCCGGTCCCCGATCACGATCGAGGACGTTGAAGACGCCTCGAAATCTGCCATTGCCGCACTCGACGAGAGTTTCTTTCGCGTCAGATTTGATCGGCTCACGCCTGCCGAGAAGAAGTACCTCCGAGCGATGGCTGAACTCGGTCCCGGCCCACATCGGTCAGGAGACATCGCTGGATCGCTGCGACGTGAAGTGACCTCGCTCGGTCCGACGAGGAACCAGTTGATCGCCAAGGGCATGATCTGGAGTCCGCACCACGGTGACACGGCCTTCACCGTCCCCCTGTTCGACGAGTTCATGCGCCGGATCATGCCCGGTGACGACTGGGAGAATTAGTCGGCTACCGTATTTCCTTTGCGCCTGACCGCCCGCCCCCTCGTCAGGCCTTCGGCGTCTCCGCCGTGTAGTAGTTCGCGTAGCCAGACGCCAATCATGTTCCTTTCGCCTGTTGGATCTGCTCAACAGCGCGGTCGGCCGCCTTGGCCTGACCCGCGAGCCCCTCAGAGCAGTTGACTGAGCAGCGTCCGGGCCGGGACGACGCAGGGATGGGACTCTGCGAAGCAATCAACGGGCTGGAAGGGCAGGTCCACGACCACCTGAAAGGCATGGTCCGCGCGCGTCTGCGCCTGGAAGTGGGCCAGCGCCGGCGAGAGCGCGGCATCGCTGCGCTTCACCTCAACCAGGAACCACGGCTTGCGGTCACGCACCACGACGAAGTCGACTTCGCGTTTCGCCTTATCGCGCAGGTAGCGGAGTTCAAAGTCGCCGAATCCCAGATCTGTCCAACCTTCCACGGCCTTTAGCAGATGGCACCCCACCATCGTCTCGGCGCGATCGCCCGGGTCGGCGATGCCGCTCCAGTCGCGGAGGAACCACCTGGGTTCCTTGCGCAGCGCCTTTGTCACGTTCCTGAACCACGGGCGGATGGTAAATCCATAGTGCAGGCGGCCAAGGATGTCGATCCACCGTTTTACGGTGTCCACCGACACGTTGATCTGGTTGGCCAGCGCGGCGTAGACGAGTTGGTGGCTGCTCCGCTCGGCCAGGAGGGTCATGAGCGTCTCCATCGTGCCGAGGTCCTGGACGTGCGCCACGTCGCGCAGGTCCTCCCTGGAAAGTTGCTCCTGCCGCAGAGACCGCCACCGCCGCGAAAACCGCAAATCTCGGCGCAGGAACGGCTCGGGAAATCCGCCATGGTCGCACAGGGCTTGCCATTCCTCCTGGTCGATGGACGCGGCCGGCTGGACAATCCGGTCGGGCACGTGCGGGCGAAGCAGTTCGCCCACCGACCAGGGATGCATGCGGTATAGCAGGTAGCGACCCATGAGGCTATCGCCGCCACGGCGGTAGAGATCAAGACGCGAGCTGCCGGTGACCAGTATTCGGACGCGATCGCCATAGGTATCGAAGAAGCCCTTCAGCAGCGCCTTCCATTTCGTGTGTTTGTGCAGCTCGTCCAGAACCAGTACGGGCGGGGTGGCGCGAAGATGATCCAGCCCTGCGGCTTGGGCCAGCGCGGCGGGGCCGCGCAGGATCGTCCGCCGGTGGTCGGCGTTGTCCCAGTTGAGATAGACGTCGCCGGCCGCTCGGCATGCGGTGGTCTTGCCCACCTGGCGCGGACCGCTCACAAGGGCCATCTGACGGTTTCGTTGAAGGTGGTCGAGGATGATGGCGGTGTAGAGCCGTGGACGAGTGGTCATCGGGACCATTATCGTGCATATCGCTGTTTGGTCCAGCTCAAATTACGATGGTCGCGATATCAGGAACGCCATAACCGGCTTGCGGCGTCCAGTTTCCTTCAGCCGCGAGAGGCTCACTGACATCCCTTAGAGACGACGGCCGCGCTCATAGTGGAACGCGGCCATCGGCTCATGCCCTCATCAGATCACAACTGCGGCGCCATGGCGATCAAAAGATGTGTAGGATCTTGAGCTCCGGGAGGGATTAGACCAGGACGATGCGTCGGGTGACGTCGTGGAAGAACGCCCGCGACCACAGTGTGAGCGCGTTTGGATCCGGCACAAACGGCAATACGTCCGCTCGCGCCTGTTCGAGATTGAGCGTGTCGATCGCGCGGTCCATCAACCTGCGCCACTCGGTCGCGTTAAGGGCCTGCTCCAGGGGCCAATGACCGCTCTGCACCATGCGTGCCTCCAGATGCGCCAGATGCAGTTCCGGGTGGCGCGCGGCAAACCACACCAAGTCGTACCAGTCGCGCCCTTTGACGCGAGTCTTCCACCGGCGGCACAGCAGCGCGTGCATCTTGCCCGCGAACAGGTCCGGCAGCCCGTAGACGCGAACCGCAAACGGAATCGGCGACAGTAGGTATCGCACGTCGGTGTCGAATCCGGGCGGAGGGTCGGTGTCGACCTCGATCTTGATCGTCAGCACCTGATCTCGGTGGATCGTGCGGGTGATGGTTTCGGGTGCGTTGATCGAAACGAGCTCGCGCAGCGTGTGCGTCTTGAGGAAGGCAGAGTGGATCGCCGAACGGCGGGTCGATCCGGGCTTTTCGTGTGCGCGGACGTCGAAGCCAAAGGCGCGCAACTCCGTCTCGACGGCGGCCATGTAGCGCGCGAGTGCGAACCCCGGGGTGGGCGCCAGGAGCGAGAAGTCGAGATCTTCCGAGAACCGATCGAGTCCGTGCAGGACGCGCAGCGCCGTGTCACCGTAGAACGCCGCGTGCTCGTAGAACTTGTTGCGCCAGAGTCCGAGCAGCGCCAGTTCCTGCAGCACTTCGCGAAGCGCCGTGACATGGTCGGCCGGCGTGATGGGCCGGTGGCGAGCGATCATCTGGCGGACCAAGTCATTCACGTGTGATCACCTCCGCCAGGCGAGCGAGGCGTCGGGATGGCCATTGCGACGCGAGGTCACCGACCAGGCCCGCGTCGAGCGTGGCCAACTGATCCATGTTGATGCGGAGGTCGTAGGCCATGGCGGTCTGGAACGCGCTTCGCGATCGAGCGGTCAGGCCGCGGGACGCGACGATGGTGTCGCACAGGGCCTTCTCGCGCGAGGCGACGAGGAAGGCCCTGTTGGCACCCGTTTCGACGAGCGTCACGCCAACCGGAAAGACAGCGTGGGGCACCGGTCGGTAGCTGAAGCGCGCGACTGGCGTGTCGAACGTGCGCGATTTGCCGAAGGTGGCGGAGGTGATGGTGGTGACTCGCTCGGGGATGAGGCCGTAGTAGCTGAGCGCATATTCAAAGGACACGTAGGAGGGCCCGCTGATGAGGTTGGCCAGCAGCTCCACGCAGTACGGCAGGCGCCGGTAAGTCGGGCCGAAGATGTACAGGCCCTTCTTCACTCGGATGATGGCGCCGGCGTCGAGCAGGCGCGTGGCCCGGTCGCGCGGACGGGCGTAGTGGCGGAGACCCTGCAGGAGCGTCTGATAGTCGAACTCTTCGAACGGGACACTGGCGCGCAGAGCGGCGATCATCGAGTCATACCCGACTCAAACATACCAGTACGTCTGTGATTTGTCGACATACTGGATATAATTGGACGCCGCTCAAGGCGGTGAGATCCGCAGGGCGGACGGTGTGCGATGGCGGTCAATCGCCTTCCATATGGCCACTAAACCGGAATCGACGTAGGCGGCGACTAGGTGCGACCGGCGCGGTTTGCACATGGGGCCGTCAGTCAGTGGCACCCGCTGTCCATGCCATCGTGCGATCACACGAGAGCCTTCATGACGGCCTCGGCGTCGATCACATGCACGCCATGGTTGGTGACCGTCGCACTCGGCGCCGGCCTGGGCACGAACAGAACGCGCCGCGTCTGCGGGAGCAATCCCGGTGGCAAGGGTCGGGCAAGCAGCGCCCGGGCCAGGCGCTCGATTTCGGCATGGCCAAGTGGCTTGCTGGACCACTTCACCTCTCCGACCAGCGTGGCGTGTCCACCGGTGGTTGTCGATACCACATCCCACTCCGGTTCGCGGCCCTGCCACCAGCGTCTGCCAGGCATCCATGTGTCATCCGGCTTCGTGTCTTCACACAGGGCGGGCAGTCTTGGCACCGCGCTTCGGCACAGCGTTTCCCACGTCTCGGCCTCGAGGGCGTCTTTCAGCCGCTGCCACACGGCCAGCCGGGCGCCGTGCGGGGCACTTGCCAGCGTTGCGCGATGGGGCGCAACCACGTGGAACCAGAATCGGAAGAACGGGTCAGCAATTCGATAGATCGTGCGGCGACTGCTCTTTTCGGACCGACCAAAGGGGATCTCCCGTTGCACCAGGCCCAGGTCGACCAGCCGACCCAGCGGGCGGCTGAGGGACGTGGCGGGCTGGCCAAGGCGTCCGGCGATCTCGGAGAGACGGTGGGCCCCGCTGCCAATGACGTCCAAAAGAGGTCTCAGCGCGACTGCGGACGGCATCTCTTCCAGCAGGAGGCGATCGGGTTCCCGATGGAGCGGCCCAAGCGGATCCAGCACGAGCTTTTCCACCGCCTGGTCCAGGTTGACGTGGAAGGGCTCGGCGAGTTCCCAGTAACGCGGGATCCCTCCCCACACGGTATAGGCCTGCACCATCTTCGCCGGCTCGTCCAGTCCCAGCGCCTGTCCGATCCAACCGGCAGGAAGCGGCTGCAAGGGGAACGCCTCCAACGCGCGCCCGTAGAGCGGGGCGCTGGCGTCCAGCACCATCCCCTGCATCATGCGCTGACTCGAGCCGGCAATCGCCACCAGCAAGCCGCCCGAAGACGACTCCTGGTCGATCCAGTTCTGCAGGATGCTGGGCAGTGTTGGCGAAGACGCCACGAGGCAGGGAAACTCGTCGAGCACCAGCGGCCCGCGCCAGTTCGCCGTGCGGGCGTCTCGCGAGAGGCGGCGCAGCAGTGGCAGCCAACCCGGATAGTCGCTGTCACTGAACCCTTGCAGTCGCCCGGCGATCGCCTCGGCGAAGTAGCGCCGTTGAACCGGCTCGGCCGACTGGTCGGCGACGGTGTAGACCCCGTTGTGGCGATGGCACCACTGCGTCAGCAGACGGGTTTTGCCGACGCGACGGCGTCCCCACACGGCGACCAGGCCCGCCGCGCGGCGCGCGACCAACCCGTCCAGGCGGTCGAGTTCATTCCGACGGTCGAGGAAGTCCATGAATGAACATTATGCCACGCATCATTATGCTCAGTAGCATAATCACGAGGACGTCTTCGGTTGAGCTGGGGCACCGACCTCATCGTCACGTCCGGCGGCCAACCCGAGACGATGGTGGTGGGAGAACTGAAGAAGTGGTCGAGTGCAGGTGGAGTGGATGTGGAGTGGTTCTGCTACCGGACCCGGTCGTGTGAAACCAGGTGTCGGCCACGCCATGGTGCTGATGGGGTGTGCCGTCAGGATCCCGCAATCTCCACGATCGGTTCACCGCGCTGGAGCAGGTCCAGGCCGTTCGGTAAACTCGCCACAAGTATCGTGTGAAGCATGCGGTTCGTGACGTTACCACAGGTGACCCAAAGGACTTGCGGCGGTGGGCCGAGCCTGGTGACCATGTCGACGAAATCCTCATCCTTGGAGACGATCACGTGACCAGCCTCGCGGAGCGCGGCGAAAATTCGTGCGTCGTCGGCGTGCCTGAGGCCAATCGCGTCGAGGTTGCTGGCTTCAACATCGAACCGGCCCGCGATCCAAGCGGCAAGGGCCGGCGGCAGCTGGGCGTCGATCCACAGTTTCACGCAGCAGCCCGAGGGATCGCCGTGCGACGAGCGGCAAACAACAGGCACGCGGGGACGTCGTCGGGTTCCAAGTCGGGAAAATCGGCCAGAATCTCGTCAGCCGACACACCCGCAGCAAGCATCTCGAGAATGTCGCTCACGCGGATCCTGAGGTGCCGCACGGTAGGCCGGCCTCCACATCGACCTGGGTCCTGCGTGATTCTTGCGAGGAGCTCAATTGAGTCCATGTGCCAACCTTCCGCCACCGTCTTCGTGGCCGTCACGACTATCCTAGCCCTTTCATTTCCTTCGAGCCAGCGGAAGCTGGTTGACATCCCGTACGCGCGACGCCCGGCGAGTTCAAATGCGCGGCCATCGGTTTTGCGACAGTTGTTACACGCGGTGGATGTCGGTCCAGGGCACGGCAGCGGCATACGACCGGGGCTGATGTTGGTCGCCGCCGTAGATGACGCGGCGCTCCACCGCGCGCTCAGGCCAGGCGGTCTTGGCGATCTCGTCGAAGGCGCGCAGGCCGTCGAAGGCGTCCGCGGTGATCGTCGCGCCCGACTTGGCTTCCACCACCAGGAGCGAATCCCCTCCGTCCACCACGACGTCGACTTCGCGGCCACGTCGAGCGCGAAATCGAGCAACTGAACCTGCGGGACGTGCGCAAACTTGCGGGGAAGACGCAGGCCGATGTGGCGAGAGCCACAGCGGTAGCGCAGGGCGAACTGTCCAGGCTCGAACGGCGTCAGGATCATCGTGTGTCGACGCTCCGGAAGTACGTCGAAGCCCTCGGCGGGGAATTGCAGATCGTGGCGCAGTTCGGAAACCGGAGCGTTCGGCTGAAGGGCGTGTAGGGAAGCCTCTAAACACTCCGCGCAGGGAGTGATTATCTCGTTCGGGCGACGTTGCTTCGGCGACCGTCGAGCGTTCGCCCTGCTGCACGCGTTGTGTCTGTTCGCCGGCCCGCCAACCGGCTTTCGGCAACGCGATGTCCGGGCGCACGTCGCGGCCCTCCAAGGCCTGACACTCGTGCAGTACGGCTCCGGCGCGCTCAGCTATGATCTGCGTCGGCTGCGCCTCCACCAACTCATCGAGCGGATCCCGAAGACGCGCCGCGGGATTCGGCTATCAGGTCCGTGCCTGTCGTGGCCAACACGTGATCCCCATAGATGGCCAGCAGCCGCGCCGCAAAATCTGGCCGGACAACGCGTGTCCGGCGATTCGGGGGCGACAGAATGGCGACCGGCTCATTCCGCCGGCGCACTTCCACTGATTCGCCGCCCGCGACCCACGACAACACGGTGGTGGTCGCGTGTTTCAGTTCCCGGATCGTCGTGGTCTTCATTGTGTGACACATTATCGTGACACATCTGTGATGTCAACGGCCTGGTGACGGCGCCGGTCCATCGTGATCGCATTCTGCTTGATCATGATCGCCGTGCTGCTGATGTTGGTCGACATGCGTGAACAGCACACCAACGTCTACGTCGCTTCCCGGGCCAGCAGCTCCCCGGGCAGCCGAGCCGAACAGGACGGCAAGCGTGATGCCCGGGACGTGCTCGAGCAGACGCGTGAGCGGAGACGTATCGGTCACAGGACGCATGATAGCTTGCCACGCGGGCCTGGGATAGTCGTTGCAACGGTGCCGCGGAGGCCGACATCGTGGCCTGGACGGGTGACCGGCGGTCGGCCGGGCGCCGTCGACGAGAGCATCAGGATGCCGGCCGATGGACCCGTATCAACTGGCCCGCGACTGTGGCGACATCGGCGATCGCCCGGTCAATCCGCTCAGCCTGGCCAACGACATCGGCGTCCTGGGTGCATACGACGATGCCCGTGTGGGAGGCGTTCTGCTGATGCAAGCGAATGAAGTCGCGCCGGTTCAGGGTGAGGACGACACGCTTCCCCAGCTTCCGCCGTCGTTAAGACGTCATGCCCGTGCGCGCGCAGGGCTTGGACCACGGTCAGCGGGAAATTCTCGTTGGCATAAAACGCTGCCACGTTCAAGCCGCCTCGTTGCTGGTGATGTCCTGCTCAACCTCGTCTCGATGGGCCTCCACGTACGCCCAAGCCCCGACCAGATCTACGGCGCGCAGCGCTGGAAAACTCTCGAGCAATTGCGCCTCTCTCCAGCCAAGTTGTCGGTAACGTTCAAGAGTCCAGACGGGAATCCTGGTGCGCACGATGCACGCCGAGCCCCCGGCTACGCCTGGATTACGCTCAATTCCGGGCCAGACGTCGGCGACCTGAAGCGCTAGCATCCTGAGCGCTTGAACCTTCTCAGTCGGACTGAGCGCTGCCAGCTGGGCTTCGAAATTCCTCAACGGCGTCGACATGTTTCTACTTGGCAGCATGATACATCCGAATCGTCGCCTCCGGCGGCCAACTCGAGCGGGTTCATGCCGAGATCGGGAGGTCCCAACTGCGCTCGTTGCTGATGCGACGTGCCGCGAAGAGAAACGCAGCGGACAGCCCCTCACCTGACAACTGTGGATACTGCGCGAGGATGTCGGTATGGGTCGCGCCGCTGGCAGCCAGTTCCAGGAGAAACTCGACGCTCAGTCGCGTGTTTCGCACACATGGCTTCCCGCCGAGGATTTCGACATTTGTTACGATCCACGCTTCGGTCATAGCGGCACCTCGTTCCAATTTGGTTATGATGCCACAATCCCGGCCCGCCGCGCCCCTCTTCAGGCTTTCGGCGTCTCCGACGTGTAGTAGTTCGCGTAGTCCGACCCCAATGATCTTCCTTCGCCTGCTGGATCTGCTCGACCGAGCGGGAGTCCCGCCTGACTCGTAATGGAGTGGATTAGAGGGAATAGAGGAGTCGTATGAGCGACGACAATTAGATCTGCCGCCCGTGTTGCCTCAACAATAGATGTTACCCGAGCTCCCCACTCATTTCGTACCGGACGGGCACGCCGGTCTGACGAACGGCGGTCTAGAGCAATGCGCCGGCTGCGCCGGCGACAACCGCTCCTGACCACGGGGCGCGACGC